>NZ_MODX01000002.1:0-224467 GCF_001866125.1 Acinetobacter sp. LCT-H3
TATCTCGCGTTACTGCATAATCACTGATTGTGTAAAAAAAGCGTCCCTTTGGGACGCTTTTTTTTGTTTATCTAAAGCGAAAAATAAATTGTCTAACAAAATTAGAGCGCTGTCCTAAAGTGATATTCAGCTGACCTTAACTGCAATGATGTCAAGCAGATAACTGAGTAAGATACCAATAAGAAAATAGAAAAATATGGCCGGGTCGAGAAGATCTGTCAGGAGGCGTTATATGAATGCTGAAGTAAAAATTACTCATCGTGCCGGTGCAAGTTTTCCTGTACGTCGAATGAACTTTGATTTTGAACAGGTTCCAGAATATTGGATGAATGGTTCAGCCGGGCTGACTCATTTTATGACAGCATTGTCTGCCTTGTTTCCCGCAGGTGAAAAATTCTTTATCGACAGTGTGCGTGCGGTACGTAATCATCCCAAGCTTAAAGACAATGAAGCACTGCAAAAAGAAATCTCTGCTTTCATTGGGCAAGAAGCGATGCATACCCAAGAACATGTCGGCTTCAATGCCTCAGCGCAAAAATACGGCCATGATGTTGATACCTTGGATCTTTATACCGATAAAGTCATTCAAACAACCCGTAAAGTCATGGCAAAATTAGCCAAGCCTGTGGGAATTACTCAGGAAATGGTAGATTTGACTGCAACGACCGCACTTGAACATTTTACTGCGACTATTGCCTCTCAGTTGCTGACCAATAGTCATATTCAGGAACTGATGAAAGATGACACCATGAAAACCATGTGGTTGTGGCATGCCATTGAAGAAAATGAGCATAAAGCTGTGGCCTATGACGTGTTTGAAGGCGTGTTTGGAAAAGGCTTAAAGTCATATCTGTTACGTACCAGTTCAATGGTGATCGCTATGGTGACTTTGTTCTTTGTACAAAGCTATTTTGTCATGCGTCTGCTGAAGGAAGATCGTCAGTTAAACCTGGAATCCCTCAAGGACATTTACGAATATGGTTATAGTCCGTCCAAAGGTGTAATTACTGGTATGGGGCGTGAAATGGCGATGTACTTCAAGCCGGGTTTTCATCCAAATGACCATGACACACACAGTTTGCTGGCACACTGGAAAGGCAAACTTGGTCTTTAATCTGACACTAAAATAGGGCGATTGAAATCGCTCTTTTTTTTACTCGATTTTCAGCATAAAGTTTCTATAATGCGCAGGAGATTTTTATTGATAGATGAACGAACATGATTCGTTTGATGCAAATAGCAGATATAAATGCGGTCACCCAGATTGAGCAACAAGTGCAATCTCATCCTTGGACCAGAACCCAGTTCGAGGAAGCCGTTAGTGCTTATCAGAGCACTATTATTGAATATGCAGGTAAAGTGGTGGGCTTTTGTATTTTGCAACCGGTACTGGATGAAGCCAATTTATTACTCATGGCAATTGACCCAAGCCAGCAGGGTAAAGGTCTTGGTTTTCAGTTGCTAGAAGAATCTATCCAGTTACTGAAAAATAATCCGGTACAGATTTTCCTAGAAGTACGTGAATCAAATACAGCTGCAATTCGTCTTTATGAAAAGGCTGGTTTTCACCAGATTGACCTGCGCAAGAATTACTATCCAAACTCGGGCGGTGGTCGTGAACATGCCATCATTATGGTGAAGGCATGTACGGACGACTTTGCCAGTCTGTTTAAATAAATCAGATTAACACTCCTTTTAGTGACGACCATCTTACTTGATGATGGGATTATTCCATCCGGAGGGTAGGGTCGTCATCAAGGAGTTTCCCAAGTGTTCAATCTCCGCCGCATTGAGCGAGCGGTTTAATCGACGCCATTGGCCATCAATCAGCAATTCAAGCGGCAGGTATTGAGACTTGTAATTCATCTTGCTGGAATGCGGGACCCAGTAACCCAGATAAATAAAAGGCAGCTCTAATTTCTGAGCATGTTCAATCTGTTTTAGAATTGCAAAAACACCGAGTGAACGTCGATTTTCATCCGGATCAAAGAAGGTATAAACCGCAGAAATTCCATCGTCGAGCAGATCACAGGTCGATACACTAATCAGCCGGTTATCTTTCCAGAGTTCCAGGAAAAAGCTATCGGTACAGCTTTGCAACAAAAACTTTTCAAACTGATCCCGGCTTGGTGGATACATATCGCCATCGGCGTGGCGTTCATTGATATAGCGTTCATACAGCGCATAGTGGCTATCATTTGCTTGCTGCGGTGCAGTAATGCGCAGGCTTAAGTCCTGATTTCTTTTCCATGCCTTTTTTTGCGAACTGTTCATGCTGAATTCACGCACGGGTACACGAGAGGAAAGGCATTGACGGCACAGGTGACATTCAGGACGATACACAAAATCGCCACTACGGCGGAAACCGGTACGGGATAATTCAGAAAGTGTCACCACATCTATGCGATGTGAGGGATCGAGAAAAACCATACGTGCAGACTTATTGGGCAGATAGCTGCAATCGTGTGGCGGGGTAATATAATACTGTAAATCGTTCAGTAGGGATTTTGGTTGATAGGAGTTCATGACAAATTCCCTCTGTTATTTTCATTCATTTAATCGCGCGTTTAACGCTATTGTTTTACTTGAAAATACACCCTCCTGATACTTTTGCCAATTGATAGGTGGGCGTTTTATCACATCCTGTAACGAATTAAGATACGCTTGGCGAGAAATTGTACTGGCACCAAGGCTCAGCAGGTGGTCATTGACCAACTGGCAGTCAATCCAGGGCAGCTGATTTTCCTGACCAATCAGCATTAAGGTATAAAAGGCCATTTTCGAGACATCGGTCTGGGTGCTGAACATGGATTCACCAAAACAGCCCTGTCCAATGGTGATACCATATAATCCGCCCACCACTTGCTCTTCATCCCAGACTTCAATGCTATAGCCATAACCGGCTTCGAACATATCACAGTAACCCTGAATAATATCTTCGCTAATCCAGGTGTCATCGGCATAAGCACGAGGCAGTGAACAGGAACGGATAACCCGTTCAAAAGCATGATTCACAGTAATTTTATAATCATACTTTTTCATATTTCGAACCAGCGATTTACTTGGATGATAATCCTGTGGTCGGATAATGCAACGTGGTTCCGGGCTCCACCAGCAGATTGGACCACCTTCGGAGAACCATGGAAATAGGCCATGTGAATAGGCTTCAAACAGGGTAGATGGAGTGAGATCGGCGCCAATACAAATCAGTCCTTCTCCTTCAAGATCCACTTCTACAGGATTGGGGAAAATGAACTGTGAAGGAGGAAGATGTTGCATGCTTGAACCTGGTTTTAGAATCATCAGTATTTATCATACATAAAAAAACCGCCCAAGATGGACGGCTTTCTCATTTTCGCTGCTTAGTCTAACTTGCCCATCGCATCGAGATATTTTTCTGCATCCAGTGCGGCCATACAGCCCGAACCTGCAGAGGTAATTGCCTGACGGTATACGCTATCCGCAATATCACCCGCAGCAAATACGCCAGGAATAGAAGTTTGCGTTGCATTGCCCGCAGTACCGCTTTGCACCTGGATATAACCATCACGAAGCTGTAATTGACCTTCAAACATGCTGCTGTTTGGCTTATGGCCAATCGCAACGAACATGCCTGAAACTTCAACTTCTTGAGTCGAATCATCTTGAGTTGATTTCAAACGTACAGAAGTTACGCCTGCTTTGGCATCACCCAGAACTTCATCTACTTGATGATTCCAGATGATGCTGATTTTGCCTTCTTTCTCTTTTTCAAACAGATGGTCCTGAAGAATTTTTTCAGAACGCAGGCTGTCACGACGATGTACCAAAGTTACGTGAGATGCGATATTTGACAGGTAAAGCGCTTCTTCTACCGCAGTATTGCCACCACCGACAACCATGACTTTCTGGTTTTTATAGAAGAAACCATCACAGGTCGCACATGCGCTCACGCCTTGACCCATAAATGCAGCTTCAGATTCAAGACCCAGGTATTGCGCAGTCGCACCGGTACAAATGATCAAGGCGTCACAAGTGAACTCTTCCATGTCACCTTTTAATACGAAAGGACGTACGTTCAGATCTACTTCATTGATATGGTCATACACGATTTCAGTACCGAAACGTTCCGCATGCGCCTGCATACGTTCCATCAATACTGGACCAGTCAGGCCTTCAGGATCACCTGGCCAGTTGTCCACTTCAGTCGTCGTTGTCAGCTGACCACCAAGTTGCAGACCTGCAATGAGTGTCGGTTTTAAGTTTGCACGCGCTGCATACACAGCGGCGCTATAGCCAGCAGGGCCGGAACCTAAAATAATCAGTCTTGAGTGACGTGCGCTCATCGGGCTATCCTTTTTGTATTTAGAAATTTATTGAATTATACGTGAAACTGTATAACAGTGGTGTGAGATTAAAGTCGATATTATTGATCATCCAAATCGATTTGAGCTATATAGAAGTGATAAAGAACAAGACCTATGTGCAGTTGCACAATACTGCATCTTTTTTCGTGTAACAGGTGCATAATAGGCATTTTATTGCGTCGTTTTTTTGAATCATAATAGCAAAAGAACATTCATGAAGAATTGGCTACAGGACAGTATATGACAACGGTGTCGAGTGCTTATGCACAGCGCTTAGTAATGACATTATTTTTGGTCTCATTTGGGATCTATCTGTTTCTTGCAACAGTGACCTATACACCATTTGACCCGGGGTGGATGCACATTTCCAGTGACACCCAGACGGTTTCAAATGCCAGTGGGGTTGCAGGTGCATGGATTTCAGACTTACTGTTTGGTTTTCTGGGCTGGGCGAGCTTACTCATTCCATTATATCTGTTCGTAGAAGCGGTACAGGTGTGGTGGCCACACAGCTTCCTGAACCGGCCATTCCGTTATGCAGCACAATTCTTCCTGTTACTGACCACTTCTGCCTTACTGTTCCTGTTCTGGGAAGTTCCTGCTGATACACTGGATAATTCGTCGGGCGGCATTATCGGTTATGAATTAGGTCAGAGTCTTGAACAGCTATTGACGATATACGGTGCGGCAGTGTTTCTGGTGGGTTTATGGGTCATGCTGTTTACCTTGGCCTTTGGCGTGAAATGGAACAAGACCTGGAGCAGCCTGAAAGCAACGCCTGCATATTTACAGGATCTGTTTTATCGTAATGTCCCGGAAGGGGAGGGCGAGTTTGATCGCTCTATGGCAGTTGCCAAGAAAGATATCGCCAGCAGCCCTGCTAAAAAGAGCATCTCAACGCCGGTGGTTCCTGTACCTGAGCATGAGCCTGTAGAAATAGATCCCGTAGTTCGTGACCATGTAGCCGAGCGCCTGTTTGATGACATTGCTGACCGTGAATTCAAGGCGCAACAGAAAAAACATATTGAACCTGAACTTAGTCCGGAAGATGAAGAATTTGAAAAAACGCTGGAAAAAGCGCATCGCCTGATTCAGGATCCAGATCGCGTAATTACCACGGGCGAAGTTTGGCGTGCCTTGCATTCTGATGAGGATCAGCGCCATAAACAGGATATCGATGCTTTATTAAAAGCAGCGGAAGAACAACAACGTACCCCTGCAGCCCCTACAACAATTGCTCCAATTCAGGAAATCAAGGCACATCTCAAAACTGAAACACCTGTACCGTCTGTGACGACGAAAAAAGGTCTGGATTGGGATGATGATGAAATCTTTGATGAGCTATTGGCAGCTGTACCGCCGGGTAAAACTGCGACGGATGTGCATAGTCCATTTACTGCGCAAGCAGCTACTGAACAGCCAACCTTAAGAATTGTCGAAGACTTGCCCAAAGGTGCGGCAGCGACTGCAGCTGTGGCAACAGGCATCAGTATTCCACCGGTTTCTACGTCCGCAATATGTAACACGGGGCTAGAAACTGATTTTGATGATCTGGATGATTTGCTGGTCGAGGATATTGAGCCAGAAAAGCCAGCCCGTGCTTCCAGCTATGCGCAATCTTCCGCTTTTTTACAGGCACCGATTCAGCATCAAGGCATAGAAGTTTCTGCACCTGAAAGCAACTCGACTGCTCAGACAGCTCTTCAACAAAATACAAATCAGCACAATACTATTGATGCAGTGAAAGCGGCATTATCCAAAGAAGAATTTATTGAAGCATGGCATGAAACTGCAGGCGCTCCTCAAGAAGAAGATGAATTCGATTTTGATGCTCCACTGACTGACTCGATGGGTCGTCCATTGTCACGCGCCATGATGGTGGCTGAACGCCGTAAAGATCTTTCGCCATTACCAGGTCTGGAACTACTGGATGAAGTTGATCCGAACAAGAAAGTCAATTTCACCGAAGAGCAATTATCACGTCTGTCTGAATTACTAGAAATCAAACTACAAGAATTTAACGTCAAGGCCAAAGTGGTTGAAGCGCAGCCTGGCCCAGTGGTCACTCGTTTTGAACTGGATCTGGCACCAGGTGTAAAAGCCTCTAAAGTAACCAATATTTCCCGCGACCTGGCGCGTTCCATGTCGATGGCTTCGGTGCGTGTGGTTGAAGTGATTCCAGGAAAGCCATATATCGGGATTGAAGTACCAAACAGCACCCGTGAAATGGTACGCCTGATCGAGCTGGTTAAAACGCCGAAATTTGAAGATGCAAGTGCCATCCTGTCGATGGCGATGGGTAAAGATATTTCTGGCAATCCGGTGATTACTGAACTTGGTAAGGCACCGCATATGCTGGTTGCCGGTACAACCGGTTCTGGTAAGTCGGTTGCAGTAAACTCGATGATTTTGTCGATGCTGCTCAAGTACACACCTGATCAATTACGTCTGATCCTGATTGATCCGAAACAGTTGGAACTCGCAAACTATAACGATATTCCACACCTGTTGACGCCTGTCGTCACGGACATGAAAGATGCAGTCAGTGCACTGAACTGGTGTGTCAATGAAATGGAACGTCGTTATAAGCTGATGTCCTTCCTGAAAATTCGTAAGCTAAGCGACTACAACCGTAAGGTTGAAGAAGCCATTGCCAATGGTGAAGATCTGTTTGATCCAACCTGGAAAGCCAGTGAATCGGTGGCAGGGGAACGTGCACCACGTTTGACACCATTACCATCGATTGTGATTGTCGCGGACGAGTTCGCAGATATGATCATGCAGGTCGGTAAAAAAGCGGAAGAAATGATTACTCGACTGGCACAGAAATCTCGTGCTGCGGGGATTCATCTGTTACTGGCAACTCAACGCCCATCGGTGGATGTGATTACCGGTCTGATCAAAGCCAACATCCCAACACGTGTAGCACTGCGTGTAAACTCGAAAATCGACTCGCGTACCATTCTGGATGCAGGTGGTGCAGAAGACCTGCTTGGTCATGGTGACATGCTGTTTCTGGGGCCAGGTAAGATTGAGCCTGAGCGTGTGCATGGTGCCTTTATTGCCGATGATGAAGTTAACCGTATTTGTGATGCCTGGCGTGAGCGTGGTGCACCGAACTATGTTGATGAAATTCTAACTCCATTTGATGAAGAACCAACAAGTCGTGGCTTTGAAGATGGTGGCGATAGTGCTTCTGACCGTGATCCACTGTATGACCAGTGTGTGTCTTTCGTACTGGAAACTCGTAAGGCATCTACATCATCGCTACAGCGTAAGTTTAGCCTCGGTTATAACCGTGCTGCCCGAATCATCGACCAGATGGAAGAAAATGGTGTGGTGAGCGCGATGGGCGCGAATGGTAAGCGTGAGATTCTGATCTAATTCAGCATCTCCACCAATAAAAAAGCCTGCATGAAGCAGGCTTTTTTATTGCATCAGCAAAGTCTTAAGCGAACTTGGCCAATACTTCAAGGAACTCAGCACTGTGACGCGGGAATTTCGCGATCACGTCATGAATGCGTTCACCTTCAGGGTTAGTAGCATTGATATCACGACCCTCTGCAACGAATTGAGTCAACAGGCGCTCATAGTCAAAAGGACGCATGTGTTTATAAGCATGATAGAGCACATGAAAGTCTGCGTTTACGCCTGCAGGAGGTAATTGAGTGAGATAGGCAAATACACGCTCATCTGACCATTCTTCGTTAAACGTTGCCGGTTGAGACAATGCCATCACAAGCTCCTTGATATAATTTTCGACATGAAAAAGGCAAAATTTGAGTACGCAAGTGACAAAGTATTTTTAATGTTCTCTGTCTACCTTGAAGCTAAACTTCGGATCTTGTGGTTAGGTAAAGTAAACTTTGTATCACCAGTCCACTCGAAGCATCGCTTCTCGTTTTTCGGTTGTACAAGTTAAATACTTGGTAGATCCCCTCCACTCGAAGCAAAGCTTCTCGTCTTGCGACTGAACAAAGCAGTGCTTTGTTCAGTCTCATATTTTGCCTTGAATCAATTTAATTGACTAATCAAAAATCAAATTATCGTTCTTCAGGTAAATTGATATTCATTTCAAGCATTTCAATATTCGCTTCAGAACGGACCTGCATTTGAATATGCTGTTCATCTACACCGCGAACATAACGATTGACCACCTGCATGATTTCTTTCTTCATCATGTCAATCTTGTCCTGGCTTAAACGACGTCCCAGACCCTGTTCAGATGCAACAATTACCTTTAAACGGTCTTTCGCGGTTTGTGCGCTAGACGGTTTATCTTCACTGCTAAAAAGCTTACTCCAGAATCCAGCCATGCTTATGCTCCAAATAATCGAGCTAACCAGCCCTTTGGTTTCACTTCAATATGACGGTAAGGACGCTCTTCACCCAGGAAGCGTGCAACCAGGTCATCATAAGCCTGACCTGCAGCAGAAGCAGTAAAGTTGATAACTGGCTTGCCTTCGTTCGATGCTTGCAGGACACTTGGACACTCAGGAATTACACCCAGAGTTGGCACACGTAAAATATCTTTAGAAATGTCATCAATGGTCAACATTTCCTGTTTATCCGCGCGTTCAGGATTGAAACGTGTGATACACAGATGTTTACGGATGCGGCCTTCATTTTGTTCTACTTTTTTAGTCTTGCTGTCGAGCATACCAATGATACGGTCAGAGTCACGTACTGAAGAAATTTCAGGGTTAGTGACAATGATGGCTTCATCAGCATGGTACATGGCCATGATGGCACCACGTTCGATCCCCGCAGGTGAGTCACAAATAATGTAGTCAAATTCCTGCGACAGTTCATCCATTACACGTGCAACACCTTCATCAGTGAGGGCATCTTTATCACGTGTTTGAGACGCTGGCAGAATATATAAGTTCTCAATATCCTTATCGCGAATAAGCGCTTGTTGTAATCGCGCTTCGTTATTTAAAACATTCACAAAATCATAAACAACGCGGCGTTCACAACCCATGATCAAGTCAAGGTTACGTAAACCCACGTCAAAGTCGATAACAACAGTTTTGTGGCCACGTAGGGCTAAACCTGTTGCAAAAGATGCACTTGTTGTAGTTTTACCTACACCACCTTTGCCTGACGTTACGACAACAATTTTCGCCACCGAATCCACTCCTGTTATGGTTTAAATTCCCTATTTAACATAGGGTTTTGGTGTTTATTTATACATTAAAATTCTAGAGCTTCAAATACAAGCTCTAGTTGATCATTCAAGTAAATATGCACAGGCTTTTTCACCACATGCGGTGGAATGTCGTCTGCAACACAATAGGTACCTGCAATCGAAATCAGTTCTGCTTCCAGTGCATGACAGAAAATGCGTGCTGCAGTATTGCCACCTGCACCGGCAATCACACGACCACGGGCACTGCCATAAACATGAATATTGCCAGAGGCAATCACTTCTGAACCGCTGTTAATGCCAGCACTGATAATAATGTCGCCATGATGCTGCACAATGCACTGGCCAGTACGCAGGATTTCATCATGGTAAGAAGTCACATGAGCAATGACAGGTGCTGCCTTAACTTCTTCTGTTCCAGCATCTGACTTAACAACTTCCGGTTTGACTTCAATGACCTGTTCTTTGGTTGCCTTGATTTCCTGTAGCTGACGGTCAGGTGGCAATACCGGGAACTGGATTGCACGTGCCTGATCTGCAAGCAGGCCTTCAGTCACCGCCATCGGTTGTACATCCATGCTGATCAACAGCTGGATAAGCGCGATAAGTTCCTGCTCGACAGTACTTTCAATCACCACCAGGGTGCCCGGTGGAAAAGCAGCTTGTAATTTTGGTGCTAATTGCTGGCGGATCGCATCATGATCATTTGTTTCAAGGGTAATGCGAATCGCATTGACCATTCTGCCCCTAATCCGTATATCAGCCATAGTTCTTCCTTAATACTTCTGACTTGTAAATTTTATGTCGAAGTAATGTTGTAAATAGTGCAAATCCTAGAACAAATTTCGTTAATTCTCTAGCGATCCAGGTTATTTTTTTATGCGATCAGATGCCATAAAAAAGCATAGCATTATTCATGCTGAATTAGAGGTATGTTGAACGCTGATTTTGCTCATTTTCTTCCAGAATCTGCTGCCACTGTTTAATTTTGACCTGTTTGCGGATCGCTTCAAGTGTTTCAAAAACAGCCGACTCCACCAGTTTGTCGATGTTTGGATTTTGTTCAATTTGGATCTGACTGATCTTTTCAGAAATCATGGCAAAAGTTGGATTATCTTTACTGTAATCAGTATGTGTAAACGGATCGATCAATCCTTGGGTAATATTTTCTCCCAGACGTTGTCCGATACTCTGAATCTGCTGTTCCATGCGACTGCCTACAATCGGGATTAGGCGTAACAGCCGGGTCAGCTCTGGCGTATCTTCAATGGCTTTATTCACCACCTGACCGACGTTTTTGGAAATCATATAACGTTGTGCCTGTAATTCCTTGCCTAGGGTTTCTTGCAGGATATCTGCCAAGGCAATCGCAAATAATTGACGGTGATGCTCGACCAGGTCATCAATTAGTTGACGGTGCGTGGTACTGGTGGTCAGTTCGCGTTTAATTCCGCCCAGTACGGTCACTACAATACGGCTGGTCAATTCTTCCATAACCAGGTTGTAGTAGAAGTTGCCACGCTTATACCAGCGAGACGGAATCACCTTGAAACCATGGCTATGCAGGTTGTAGCCGATAGCTACTGCGCGGAGCAGACGCAGGAAACGCAGTTGTGGCACGATCGCGAGAATTTCATACCAGTGAATAAACGGAAAGAACCACCAGCGGGCATGATGACGCAAGACTATGGCAATTAACCAGCGCACCAATAACTCTCCAATCAGGAAAGTCGTAAACCAGCCTTCAGTAATGATCACCCAGGGACGCAGTTCAGCCTTATAGAATTGCAGGATTTCAGGCAGACGTATAAAATCGAATAACCATTGTCCGAAGTCGCTCATTAAAATGGCATTGGCACTCAGGCAGAACAGGTTGATGACGATTAACACCATCATAAAGATGTCGTAGGCCAAGGCGACCTTCCAGCCCCAGGTACCTTCACGGAAAAACTTAAAGGCGCTGGAGCTGGTTTTCGGGGGAGTTGGTTTCATAATCTCTCAGATCAGTACATCAGGCTGCTTGAGCCAGATCCTGCTTCATTTTTTCAATCAACTGATCTTTCTCAGTCCAAATTTGATGAACCCATTGCTGGAAACGCTCGCGGTATTCAGCATCTTCTTCATAATTACCGCCCAGTACCCAGTTCGGAATATCAATCTTTCTTAAATCTACCGCAATACGGGGTACTTCGCCTAGCCAGAATTCACCATAACCTGGTATGCCATCCGGATAAACGATAGTCATGTCCACAAAGGCATCAATACGGTCACCCAGAATATTCAGCGCCAGGGCCAGACCGCCGGCCTTCGGTTTGAGCAAATGTTTAAAGGGAGACTGTTGCTGGTCATGTTTCTCTTGGGTAAAACGCGTACCTTCCAGATAGTTGAGCAGGGTAAATGGCTGACTCAGCAATTGCTGGCAGGATTTACGTGCTTCATCCATATCGCGATCTTTGAGTGCCGGATTTTTAGCAATCTGTTCCTTTGTATGACGCTTCATCATCGGAAAACCAAGAATCTTAAATGCCTGTCCGACGAATGGAATAAAGATCAGCTCCCATTTGGTAAAGAATCGAGTTAATGGCATACGGGTTAAGCCGAAGTATTGATTGACGGTAGTATCGACCCAGCTCTGATGATTACAGCTCATCAGGTAGCGGCCCTGCATATTCAGATCCAGAGATTCATCAATGGTAATGGTCCATTGGGTATTTTTAAGGACATTCTCGATTAGCCAGTTGTTTACACCAAGCCAGCTGTTGGTAATCTTGATATTGGTTTCATCAATTTTGGATGACTTTTTGACTAGTTTGGTCAGACCGAGGGCCAGTACTGGCGGTCCATGGAAAAAGGTGCTTCCCGTCATTACTGAAGTCACAGTCAGGCCACGTGCAATTTTTTTTAATATAGGCTGTTTTTTACTTTCCGACGACATATAACCCTGTCCTAAGCTGAAAATCGACTAAATTTTTTCATATTATTAACAATATACGTTTTCAATCTGAAATAGAAAAGTACCGAATGAGAACTATGGAGAAAATGTGATGAAGTTAACCGTTTTGGTTACACATAAACATTACAAATAGTTACGAAAAGATTTATTATTAACAAATCAGATATGGTTATTGATTGAATTATTGACCATTATTCTTCAAATACAACAAAACAAGTTAAGGAGGCATGCGATGCGTGCATTGTTAGTTACAGCAGCAGTAGCAGGGGCGGTAGCACTTACAGGTTGTCAAACTACTGGTAATAACCTCGGTGGTGTTGAGTACGACAAAACAGCTTTGGGTACAGTAATTGGTGCTGCGGCAGGTTATGGTATTTCTAAAGGCAATGCAAACACTAGCCGTCAAAACAACCGTGCAGCGGCAATCGGTGCAGTACTTGGTGGTGCATCGGGTGTTTACCTTGACAATAAAGAGAAAAAATTACGTCAAGCGACTGCGGGTACTGGTGTAGATGTAAACCGTAATCCAGACGGTTCAATCAACCTGGTAATGCCAGGTGCGATTACATTTGATACCAACAAGTCAAATATCAAACCAAACTTCTATGCAACATTGAACAAAGTTGCACAAGTTCTAACTGAAGATAACAAGAGCGGTATTCTTGTGACTGGTTATACAGACAGCACTGGTAACGATTCAATTAACTTGCCATTGTCTCAAGCACGTGCGAACTCTGTAGCAAATTACTTGGCAGGCCAAGGTATTGCACGTACACGTATTAATGCTCAAGGTTTAGGTTCAGCGAACCCAATCGCAGACAACACAACTGCAGCAGGTAAAGAACAAAACCGTCGTGTTGAAATCGCGGTATATGCTGTTCAGTAAGATCTGAATGCAGAAAAGACCACCTTCGGGTGGTTTTTTTATGTCTGAAGTATGACGCAGGAAAATGAATTTTCAATTAGGCAACTGAGCTTGAGCCGACTATAATCGGAGCCGAATCTAGAAGAGGAAGCACTATGTCACTCGCCAGTCAGTTAAATGACAAGCAACTTGAAGCCATGAAATATACTCAAGGACCCTTGTTAGTGCTTGCCGGTGCGGGTTCAGGTAAGACTTCAGTAATCACAAGAAAAATCGCCTACTTGGTCAAGCATTGCGGCATTCCGGCACATCGTATTACGGCCATGACCTTTACCAACAAAGCCGCACGTGAAATGAAAGAGCGAGTAAGTAAGTTACTCACACGTGAGGAAGGTAAAGGCTTATCAGTATCGACGTTCCATACCTTTGGTCTGAATCTATTACGTTTAGAGCTAAAACATACACCGCTGAAAAATAATTTCTCGATTCTGGATGCGGATGACTGTAAACGTATTCTGATGGACCTGATGCATCGCGATAACTTGTCCGGGGCAGAAAGCAAGGAATTGATCGCAAAAGCGATGAAGATGATTTCCGACTGGAAAAACGATCTGATTCCACCCGAGCAGGCTCATACCACGTGTGAAACTCAGGAAGATGTCCAGTTTGCACATTTGTATCAATTGTATGAACGTAACTTGCGTGCCTATAACGCCGTTGATTTCGATGACCTGATTGTGATGCCAACGCGTTTGTTACAGGAAAACGCCGAAGTGCGTGATAAATGGCAGAACCGTGTGCGTTATTTGTTGGTGGATGAATATCAGGATACCAACACCGCCCAGTATATTCTGGTGAAGTTACTGGTCGGCGTAATGGGCCAGTTTACTGCAGTAGGTGATGATGACCAGTCAATCTATGCCTGGCGTGGGGCTAAACCGGAAAACATGGCGCTATTACAGCAGGATTTCCCGAATCTGAAAGTCATCAAGCTGGAACAGAACTACCGTTCGACCAGTCGTATCCTAAAAGCGGCGAATACCGTTATTGGCAACAACCCGCATATCTTCGATAAAAAACTCTGGTCAGACAAAGGCCATGGTGAAGTGATTCGTGTCATCACTTGCCGTAATGATGATGATGAAGCCGAACGCGTAGTCAAAGATCTCATCACGCACAAGCTGATGAATGGTAAAAACTGGAAAGACTACGCAATTTTGTACCGCGGGAATTTCCAGGCACGTATTCTGGAAACCCAGCTGCGTCAGATGCAGATTCCTTACAAGCTCTCTGGTGGTCAGTCTTTCTTCGCGCGCGCCGAAATCAAAGATGTCATGAGTTACCTGCGTCTGATCATTAATCCAGAAGATGACAGTGCCTTCCTGCGTATTATCAATACACCGAAACGTGCCATCGGACCAGTGACGTTGGAAAAATTGGGTCTGTTTGCGCAAGAAAACAATCTGTCGCTTTTGGCCGCGGCAGCTGACCAGCGTCTGACCATGGCAATGCCAAAGAAAGCCACCACTCAGCTGGCTGAGTTTGCCGACTTCATCAATAACTTTACCCGCAATCTGCTGGATGATGATGAGCCAGTACCGATTATCCGCCAGATGATGGTAGAAGCCGGCTATATCGACTACATCAAGGAATCAGCCGCAACTCCGGCACAGGAAAAAACCAAGCTCGACAATATTGAAGTGCTGTATAGCAGTATTCAGAGCCTGATTAACCGTGCTGAAGATGTGGATGAAAAGAATATCGAAAGCGTGATCCGTAAGATGGTGCTGCTGGATATGCTGGAACAGCAGCAGGAAGCAGAAGATACAGATAAGGTGAATCTGTTGACGCTACATGCATCTAAAGGTCTGGAATTCCCTTATGTTTATCTGATTGGCCTGGAAGAAGAGATTCTGCCACACAAAAACTCGATCGCGGCAGAAACGGTTGAGGAAGAACGTCGTCTGATGTATGTGGGCATTACCCGTGCGCGTCAGGGCTTGACGATTACCTTGGCTGAGCAGCGTAAGGCTGGTGGTCAGATGAAGCAGATGACGCCAAGCCGATTCCTGGATGAATTGCCAGAAGATGAACTGGAATGGTTAGGCCGTAAGAAAAAGCTGGCTGGCAATATTGATCCGAAACAGCAGGCACAGCATTATCTGGATAATTTACGCGCACTGATTAAGCGTTAAAATTTAAGTAATTAATCTATTGATATTTTTCTACAGGAATAAAATGATGAAAGTACAGGTGAAAGTCCTTGATGCACGCCTTGGCAATGAATGGCCAATGCCAAATTATGCAACTACAGGTTCTGCAGGACTCGACCTTCGTGCATGTGTAAACGAAACTACAGTAATTGAACCAGGTCAAACAGTACTCGTGAAAACTGGTCTGGCTATTTATATTGAAGATCCTGCATTTGCGGGCCTGATCCTGCCACGTTCTGGTCTGGGTCATAAACATGGCATCGTATTGGGTAATCTGGTAGGTCTGATCGATTCAGATTACCAAGGTGAACTCATGGTTTCGGTATGGAATCGTAGCCAGACTGCATTTAGCCTGGAACCAGGTGAGCGTCTGGCGCAGTATGTCCTCGTCCCAGTGGTGCAAGCACAATTCGATATTGTGAATGAATTCGAAGCCACTGAGCGTGGTGCAGGTGGCTTCGGTCATACTGGCAAGAACTAATTCAAAAAGCCTACATTCAATAAAATGTGGGCTTTTTTAATGGTTGATAGAATAAGATTTATCCCATTTTTTAGCTGGCATTTATCCATTCGTTATATTTTTTAAATTGATTATTTATCTGAAATCAGCTAAAAGTACAGGGTCCTAGAACAAAAACTAAAGTTTCACATCATGGTGATGACACCTGATTTCTGAACTTATATTCTCCTATTTAGCAGTGAAATTACGATCTATGGGATTTATGCATCATCCATTCCCCATGCAAATCTTTCGTGCTTATGACATTCGCGGTAAGGTTAGTTTACTCAATGTCAGCATGGTAAATGCCATTGCACATGGCCTGGCCCAGCAGTATCAGTCTGCGGGACAGACACGTGTCGCGATTGGTTATGATGCAAGGCTATCCAGTCCGACCTATTCCCATATTATCCAGCGCACCTTAAGCCTGTATGCGATTGAAGCGCACATTATTGGCTGCTGTTCTAGTCCGATGCTGTATTACACGTCACGTGAATTTGGTGGCAACGGTATCATGATTACTGCAAGCCATAATCCACGAGAAGATAATGGCATCAAGTGGTTGATTAATAATCAGCCCCCATGTCCTGAAATGATTCAGGCGGTAGGGCTGGAAGCTCAAAAATATTATTCAGATGAGCTGCAGCAGGTAGACTGGATTGAACATGAGATTATTCCAGAATATTGTCTCAAATATCAGCAGTCCATTCTCAATGATATTCAACTGAAACGTCGTTATCGGGTCGTACTGGATGGGTTGAATGGTTCAGCGGGGCGTTGTGCGGCTCTGGTATTGAACAAGCTTGGTTGTGATCTGACGACAATCAGAACTGAAGCGAACGGTCATTTTCCCGATCATGCGCCGGATCCCTCACAGGAAGCTCATTTACAGCTGTTAAAAGCAAAAGTTTTAGAGACGAGAGCCGACCTCGGAATTGCCTTGGATGGTGATGGTGATCGACTGGTACTCATCGATGCAGATGGGCAGGTTATTACGGCTGATCAGTTGTTATGCCTATGTGCGGAAATTTGTCTGAAAGATACGGTTGATAAAGAATTTGTCTTTGATGTGAAATGTTCTACCCTGGTTCGTAATACGGTACAAGCGCTGGGCGCTAAGCCGGTCATGATCCGCACAGGAAGTTCTTTCCTGCGGAAGTATCTGGCGAATTCTCAAGGACAGGCGATTTTCGGTGGTGAATATGCCGGACACTATGTCTTCAATGATGGACGTGGCGGCGGTTATGATGATGGTGTTTATGCGGCACTCAGAGTCATGGAGTATCTGGATCAAACTGGACAGACACTGGCAGAAGCACTGGCACGTTATCCAAAACGTACGGGTACTGAGGACCTGTATGTTTCGACGCATCAGATTAAGCCACTAGAATTACTTGACTTTGTTGAAGCACAATCACGTAAATTAAACGCGCAAATTAGTAAAATTGACGGTATACGTCTTGATTTTGATGATGGTTTTGGCATCATTCGAGCATCCAATACAGGTGAATACTTCACAGTGCGTTTTGATGCGGAAAATCAGAGCCGCCTGAATGAAATTCGTTACCTGTTCGTTTCGATATTACGTGACCGCTATCCAGCGATCGCCCAAGACATTTTAGATGCTCAATAAGGAGAGGCGAATGCCAAATCAACAGACAGGCATCGACAAAGCACAAATTCTGACTGAAGCTTTGCCGTATATTCAACGCTTTGCGGGTAAAACCCTAGTGGTGAAATATGGCGGTAACGCAATGACCGATCCTGAGCTGGAAAGTTCATTTGCTCGTGACATCGTGTTACTGAAAACTGTAGGTCTGAATCCGATCGTGGTACATGGTGGCGGTCCTCAAGTCGATTCTATGCTGAAACAGCTGGGCCGTGAATCTGAACGTATTGATGGCATGCGTGTTACTGATCCTGCAACCATGGAAATCGTTGAAATGGTGCTTGGCGGGAGCGTAAACAAATCGATCGTTAATCTGATCAACAAACATGGTGGACGTGCCATTGGTCTGACCGGTAAAGACGGTAACCTGATCCGTGCACAAAAACTGCTGATGGAAAAAACAGCAGAAGATGGCTCGATCCAGAAAATTGATTTGGGTCTGGTAGGTGAAGTGGTTGGTGTCAAAACTGATGTACTGGAAATGTTTACCAATAGCGATTTTATTCCTGTGATTGCACCGCTGGGTGTGGATGAGGAAGGCAATACTTACAATATCAATGCCGATCTGGTTGCAGGTAAAGTGGCTGAAGCCTTGGGTGCAGAAAAACTGATTCTGCTGACCAATATTAGCGGTGTGCTAGACGAAAATAAAAATCTGCTGACTGGCCTGACCACTCAGGAAGTTGATCGCCTGATTGAAACAGGTGTGATCTATGGCGGAATGATTCCGAAAGTGGGTTGTGCACTCGATGCCGTGAAAGGTGGTGTCATCAGTGCGCATATTGTGGATGGCCGTGTACCGCATGCCAGCCTGCTAGAAATTTTCACTGATCATGGTGTTGGTACCCTTATTACCAACCGTGTAAAGTCAGCCCATCATTAATTTAAATGATTCAATGATAAAAAAGAGTCTCAATCGGGACTCTTTTTTATGTCTTTTATTTTTAGCTCTTGTCTTCTGAAATCATCATAATTTTTCTTGAGCAGAACCCTGTTGTCTTGAAAAACAGCTTGAACCAGATTTATCTCTTTTTTAAAATAAAGCATAAAAAAACATTCTTTAGCATTTTTGGCGCATAAGATTGCATGGATCAAGATTTGAAAAGCCCCAGGGACTCATGCACAATAACTGCATAAATACTCCGATACCTGAATGAAGATTATGTGCCAGCTGCTTGGAATGAATTGTGCGACACCAACAGATATTACCTTTTCATTTCGAGGCTTTTCACAGCGCGCAGGGATTACTTCAGATCATGCCGATGGTTTTGGAATTGCTTTCTTTGAAGATAAAGCCTGCCGTTTATTTGTCGACAACCAGTCTGCGGTTGAATCACCGATTGCCGAGCTGATCCGCAATTACCCAATCAAATCACGTAATGTGATCGCACATATCCGTAAGGCGACTCAGGGTAAAATTAATCTGGAAAATTCGCATCCTTTTAGTCGCGAGTTGTGGGGACGTCAGTGGATCTTCGCGCATAATGGTGACCTGCATAATTTTTTTCCAGAGCTCTCAGGCCGTTTTACGCCAGTCGGTAATACCGACAGTGAACGTGCTTTCTGTTATCTGCTTGATCAGTTAGTAAAGCGCTTTGGTTATCATGAGCCAAAACAGGATCAGATCTTTGATATGCTGACCGAGATTTCGCCATCCATCGCCGAGCATGGTACTTTTAATTTTTGTTTGTCCAATGGTCAGGCGCTGTTTACCTATGCCATTACCAAGCTACATTGGCTGGTGCGTGAATATCCATTTAAGCCTGCACAACTCATTGATATTGAGGTAGAAGTCGATTTTAGTCAGGTAACCACACCCGAGGATCGTGTCGCTGTGATTACCACGGAACCCTTGACCCAGAATGAGGAATGGACGGCTTTCCAACCCGGCGAGATGATTCTGTTCCAGCATGGAGCAAAAGTGCGTTCTCAACTGACCCACGTAGAGCGTCTGGAACGTGAGCGACTGGACCCTTCGCTCAAACGGGTAACACGTGCAGATCAGTACTGATCTCGAAGCTAATAAAGACAGTGAAAATGCTGTCTTTTTTGTTTAATATTCATGTAAAAATCAAAGATTAATAATAGCTTATAACTCTTATTGGTTAATTAATATCTGATCTTTTTGCTCAGAATAAATTAATTTTAAATATATATAACAAATACTTAAATATAAAAATACAATTTTACCACTAAAGCCGACTAATTCACTTCATTTTTATTTAAACCAATACCCTATATGCTTCAATTTATGTGATAAATCCTCAATATTTATAGGTGGTCGTAATGAAAATGAAATGGGTTCCAGAATACAATACTGGTATCGATGTGATTGACGATCAGCATAAACGAATTCTCGATTACATTAATGAAATCGACGAAATTGATGTCAATACAAATCGTGCGCGTGTCAAGCAAATTCTAGAAAATATTATCGATTACACACAATCGCATTTCACTTTTGAAGAATCACTTCAAGAAGAGGCGGGTTATAAATATCGTGTACCGCATAAACGCGTGCATGATCTGTTCATTAAAAAAATTGAGTCGTATCGTGACCGTTTTGAAATGGGACATTCGATTGAAGCTGAATTGCATGAAGTATTATCTAAATGGCTGATCAACCATATTCAGCATGATGACGCGGATTATGTGGGTGCGGTGAAGGAAAACATGATCGGCCTGATCAAAGAAAAAGAAAAGAAAAAGGGCAAAAACTGGTTCGCTCGTTTCTTCTCATAAAGCAATTTTTCCCTATAACAAAAATTAAAGTCTAATGATTATTTTGCGCAGCAAATCATCTTCGGGTGGTTTGCTTTTTGTTTTTGATTTTCACCGCTATGCAAGGCAAAATAGCGCTAGATTTTTATAGGAATGCATCATGCAGGACAATGCTATGTCAAAATGGTTATCGCCTCTGATGGCTTTTTGTTTATCTTTTCTTATTATTGCGACCCTCGCACCAATAACAGGTATTCAGATTGATCGTCAGCTTGATTTCTGGATGTTGTGGTTAGCGACAATGCTGATCCTGGCGCTTCCAGTCTGTTATCTGGAAATTGCTTTAGCGAAACGTTCCAAGACCACCGCATTACAGGCATTGTCGAGCCTGACCCGTGAGGCAGACAGTTCGCAGCGTTGGCGTATTGTCGGCTGGCTGGCTGTGGTGTTTATTCCATTTCTTGCAGGTGCAATGCTGAATCATGCCTCTAACGTGGTATCGATTGCCAATCTTGAAGTGCAGCAACCGGCCATCCTGGCTGGATTGGTGATTGCGGCTTTGCTGTTGTCTTTAGTTCCACGTCTAATTCTGGTGGGAATTACCACTGTAGGCGTGATTGCATCCTTGGTCCTTGCCAATGTCATGGGTACAGCACTGCCTGAATGGCAGGTAACTCCGGTACAATTCTCTGAATGGGGTAACGCAACAGTACTGGCACTGGTAGCCAGCGGGTTAGGCATGGGCTTGTACTGGCAGTCTAGTTTGGCTGCTGTCAAACAGCAGGATGTAGCGACCAAAACAGTATTACCGATCTGGATTGCACAACTGCTTGCAGTAATTGCTTTTGGTTTCTTCGCGGTAAAAGCTGAAGTACCTGCATTTGCCTTGATCGCTGCAATTGTAGCTGCGGCTGCACTGATGTTACAGATGGCGCGTGAACAGCTGCAACAGCGTCAGATAAATGTCATCATTCAATGGGTAATTGTGGCGGTGGCAACACTGGTCTGGTTGATTCCAAATATCACACCGGTATTTAATAACCTGCTGATCCTTTGGGGGCTGGTGATCAGCCTGATCTATGCCTTGTTTGCTGGTTGGATCATGAAGATCAGTCATCTTCGTAAATCAATGAATTTCAGTTCAGAGGCGTTCTATAATATCTGGCGTATTGCAGTTCGGGTGGTATTACCAGTGTCGATTGTTGTGGCCATTATTGCAGTGTTAGGGCAGTGGTTCTGATGAATCAGTCAGCGTTGATTTGGGTGGCGTATGCTGCCCCTGAGCAACAGTTTCATATTGCAGTACCGTTTCAGCAGGGCATGACTGCACTGGATGCAATTGCTGCAAGCGGCATCCGCGATCAGGTGGAATTGCCTGAACCTTTGAATCTGGGAATATTTGGCGTGCGCTTGCAGGATCATGCACAGCTTTTGAATGCTGGGGACCGTATAGAAATTTACCGTGCGTTGATCATTAATCCTAAGGATATTCGCCGTAAACGTGCAGCGCAAAATCCTGTAGGACGTTATAATAAAGGTAATCGGTCCAAGCTGTGGCAATCTTGAGGTTGATCAAATGCGTCATAAAATCGGCAAAATGCCAGTAATTTGATAAACCTATGCAGTTAATTAGAAAAACCCCTAGAAATACAGGGGTTTTTTTATGGAAAAGCGATTATAGTGGTGGCGCTGTCAGAATCGCTTCTTTTGAACCAGGTAAACCGGGTTGTGACGCTGGAATGGTTTCTAGACCTTCAATGCGCTCTACAATACCGTTTGGATTGAAGTAGATTTTTAAGTGCTGACCACGTGCAGCAGGAATGTTGGCTTTTTTAGCATAGGTTCCTGGGGTATAATTGTAGATGTAGTCCCAGCGTAATGGATTTAAAGGATCTGTCACTGTTGGGCTGCCAAGTAGGAAGCGGACCTGTTGGTGGCTCATTCCCACCTGGATTTTAGAGGCTTGTGCTTGAGTTAAAGGTGTTCCTTGAGGAATATCAACTTTGTACACACCTAAGGTCGAACAGCCGACGAGCAATGAAGTGACGAATAACGTCAACATGATTTTTTGCATTTTGCTACACTATCCCAAATTAATTATGATGCATTTGATCCAAGGATAGATCATACTGCATCTAAACTTTGTTGCATATTCCAACTTTAATTTTGTTGAGAGACCTTTTTACATGCCTATTTCAAATCAAGATTTACGCAAAGCTGGACTGAAAGTTACCCTGCCTAGAATTAAAATATTAGAACTATTAGAAAACTCACGTCAGCACCATTTAAGCGCGGAAGATATCTACAAGACTTTACTCGATCAAGGGGAAGATGTGGGTCTTGCAACTGTATATCGTGTGTTAACACAGTTTGAAGCAGCGGGCATTATTCAGCGTCACCACTTTGAAAATAATCATTCTGTATTTGAAATTATGCAGGATGATCACCATGATCACCTGGTATGTCAAAACTGCAATAAAGTTGTTGAATTCACCAATGACGTGATTGAACATGAACAGCACGAAGTTGCGAAAAAATTCGGCTTTGAATTAACAGGCCACTCACTGAATCTGTATGGTTACTGCGATGAACCTGAATGTCAGGACGCTTATCGTAAAAAATAATGCCAGATGTTCTTGGATATAAAAAACAGGCTTCAAAGGAAGCCTGTTTTTTTTATATGAGGATGATGACTTAATCTTAAGATTGCCCATCAAAGGTAATATTGCTGCCGGCATTCATCAGATGTGCACCACCTTCTTCGGATAGCTTGATTTGCAGACGCAGATCGTTTGGAGAGTCGGCATGTTTCAGCGCATCCTTGTAGCTGATCTGTTTGGCCTTGTACAGGTCATACAGTGCCTGGTCAAAAGTCTGCATTCCAAGTTCACGTGAACGCTTCATCAAGTCTTTAATTTCATGCACATCACCTTTACGGATCAAATCTGAAACTAAAGGTGAGTTGATCAGAATCTCAATTGCGGCACGACGGCCTGTGCCATCAATGGTTGGGATTAGCTGCTGTGCCACCATCGCTTTGAGATTTAAAGACAAGTCCATAAACAGCTGGTTATGACGGTCTGCTTCAAAGAAGTGAATAATCCGGTCAATGGCCTGGTTGGCGTTATTGGCGTGCAGGGTGGCAAATACCAGGTGACCGGTTTCCGCAAAGGCAATGGCATAGTCCATGGTTTCACGGGAACGGATCTCACCGATCAGAATCACGTCTGGTGCCTGACGCAGGGTATTTTTCAGGGCGATTTCAAATGAATCTGTGTCGATCCCGACTTCACGCTGGGTGATGATACACCCCTTATGCTGGTGCACAAATTCGATCGGGTCTTCGATGGTAATGATATGACCTTTGGAATTTTCATTACGATAACCAATCAAAGAGGCGAGGGAAGTCGATTTACCGGTACCCGTTGCGCCCACAAAGATGATAATACCGCGTTTGGTCATCGCCAGTTCTTTCAGAATTGGCGGTAACTTTAAATCATCCATAGTAGGAATGACGGTTTCAATACGACGCAGAACCATACCCGGCTGATCACGCTGCTGAAATGCACTGACACGGAAACGTGCTGATTTGCTGGGATTGGTAATCGCAAAGTTACACTCACGTGTATCGGCAAATTCTTTGCGCTGTTTTTCCGTCATAATTGAATGCAGAATCTGGCCTACTGCTGGTCCAGGTAATTTGACTGATCCAATCGGTACAATTGAGCCATTCACTTTAATTGAAGGTTCGACATCTGCAGTAATGAACAGATCCGATGCCTTTTGCGCCACCATATAGTCGAGTAAGCCGTTAAAATCCATACTTCGTCCCCGAGAAAATCAAAAACATTTTTTTATAGGAAAGATTCAGGCTGTTTAGCAGCAGTACGCGCAACTTGTGGGCTGATCACGCCTTTAGATACCAGTGTTTTCAGGCTCTGATCCAGCGTAGTCATACCATAGTTGGCACCGGTCTGAATGGCAGAGTACATTTGAGCAACTTTGTTTTCACGGATCAGGTTACGGATGGCCGGAATACCGATCATGATTTCATGTGCAGCGACACGACCACCACCATTTTTCTTGAGCAGGGTTTGTGAAACGACTGCTTGTAATGATTCAGACAGCATGGCACGAACCATGTCTTTTTCTTCGGCCGGGAATACGTCGATTACACGGTCAATAGTTTTAGCAGCGGAAGTTGTATGCAGGGTGCCAAACACCAGGTGACCGGTTTCAGCAGCAGTGAGTGCCAGACGGATGGTTTCAAGGTCACGCATCTCACCCACCAGGATAATATCCGGGTCTTCACGTAATGCAGAACGTAATGCTTCATTGAAACCATGCGTGTCACGATGCACTTCACGCTGGTTGATCAGACACTTTTTGGATTGGTGTACAAATTCAATTGGATCTTCGACGGTCAGAATATGGTCATAACGGTTATCATTGATATAGTCCAGCATCGCTGCCAGTGTCGTTGATTTACCTGAACCGGTTGGACCAGTGACCAGTACCAGACCACGCGGATAGTCACAAATATCTTTAAAAATCTGCCCCATGCCCAGATCTTCAATGGTTAAAACTTTAGAAGGAATGGTACGGAATACGGCACCGGCACCACGGTTCTGGTTAAATGCGTTGACACGGAAACGGGCAACGCCAGGAACTTCAAAGGAAAAGTCAGTTTCTAGATTTTCTTCATAGTCACGGCGCTGTTTATCGTTCATGATATCGTAAACCAGCTTGTGCACTTCTTTATGTTCTAGGGCAGGCAGGTTAATACGACGAACTTCACCATCAACACGAATCAGTGGTGGCATCCCCGCAGATAAGTGTAAATCTGACGCGCCATTTTTAGCAGAAAATGCTAATAATTCTGTAATGTCCATAAAGTCCCCAAAGGCATTTAAATGTTATTTATTTTGATAGAATAATAAGGCTTTCCCACAGCTTAACCAACACTTAGTTGGGGGGCAAGGGAAAAAAATATGAACGAAATGAGAACTCCGTCAATGAAAATGTTGCAACTCGCACGAGATCAGGTATTGGCCCAAATTCACACTGCATGTCAGCAGGCTGGTCGTGATGAACAGACCGTGCAGCTGCTGGCTGTTTCAAAGACACATCCAGCGGAAATCTTGGCGGAAATGTATGCAGCCGGACAGCGCAGTTTTGGTGAAAACTATTTGCAGGAAGCGCTGGATAAGATTGAAAAGTTGCAGGATCTGGAGATTGAATGGCATTTTATTGGGCATGTTCAGCGGAACAAGACCAAGCATCTGGCAGAGAAGTTTGACTGGGTACATGGGGTAGATCGTCTGATCATTGCTGAACGTCTGTCTAATCAGCGCGAAGATGATCAAGTACCCCTAAATATTTGTCTTCAGGTGAATATCGACGGGCAGGATACTAAAGATGGCTGTCAGCCAGATGAAGTCGCAGATCTGGTCGCACAGATTAGTCAGCTGCCCAATTTACGTTTACGTGGGCTGATGGTGATTCCAGCGCCGGACAATACAGCGGCTTTTGCCGATGCCAAGGATTTATTCGAAACGGTTAAAATGCAACATGCCAAAGCTGAGGATTGGGATACTTTAAGCATGGGGATGTCAGGGGATATGACCGAAGCGATTGCGGCAGGTTCAACCATGGTGCGGGTCGGCACCGCCTTGTTTGGGGCACGTCCTAAAAAGAATTAACGGATCTATATTTTTTAGACAGGTTTTTAGAATTGTTAAGAAAAGTGTTATTGCATTGAGCGGGATAACGCTTTTCTTTGTTGTGGTTCGAGTAATTTTGCCATTAAGCTAGCCAGTAGAACTAAAACCAGCATAGTCGCAACTAGGGCCAGAACAGCACCCCCTAGCCCATAAGCACGGCTTTGTGGAAAGCAGCCCAAAATAAACAGTAGTAAAGGAAAATGAGTCACATAGAGGGTATAAGAAAAACTCGCGGACTTTACCCAGACTGGTTGATAATAACTGAGTTTTTGTTGCAGTTGAATCAGCCAGCAGACAAAAGCCAGTCCTATCAACGTGTTAAATGGCACAAAATAGTTACCACGATAAATTTTAGCCTGATCGATCATATGAAAGTGATAGGCGTCTCTACAGGCAATGAAAAAAGCCAAGCTTAGGCATCCCAGTTTGAGTGAATTCAAATGATTTAAGACATACTGTTGAATATGACCAAATGAACTGGCAAAGGCTGTCAGCCATACAAGCAAATAAATCAGAAATTGGGGATTAAGTGCGGTAAGTGTAATTAACACTAAAGCAAAACTGAGTTTGGCAATAACAGAATGTTTTAAAAAAGGCAAAAAGCCCGCCAGCACATAAAACCAGACCTCAAAACTTAAACTCCATAGTGGCGCATTGGCAGATAGCGTGGGCGTCACAAAGCCATTTAAAAAGAACAGTGAACCCAGAAAATTGTCCCACTCCAGACTATAGGTGGTACGAATCATCATGCCAAAACTGTTTTGAAACTGATGTGTATGAGAGCTAAAGAAGTAAGGTGCCAGAATATATAAAGTTAAGGTCAGAGCGAGGGCAAACAGGAAGGGCGGTAAAATTCTACGGCAGCGATGCCGGATATAGTGAGACAGATTAAACTGGCTATTTTGCTGGATATTATTCTGTATAGAGGTTCCGATCAGATAGCCACTTAAAGCAAAGAACATCATCACCGCGGCCTGACCAAGCAGCCGAACCCAGGAATAGAGTGTTAAATCAAAAGGGGCGATAAAAGCCTGAAAGCAGTGACTAAATAGCACCACAATTGCACTCACTCCACGCAAGCTTTCTAGTTGTAAACTGAATTCAGCTGAAAATCTGCGTGAAGTCATATTCATGAGCGCTAGCCTATAATCTGAATGGTGCTGGCACCAGAGCCAATGGGTTTAACCTGAATCTGGACTGGAATCCGTTCATGCATTTCCTGGATATGTGAGATCAGCACCACTTTACGGCCCTGGCTTTGCAGATGATCGAGAGCATTCATCACCATATGTAAGGACGCTGGGTCAAGCGTTCCAAAACCTTCATCAATAAATAGCGATTCCAGCTTCATCGAGCCAGACGCCATATTGGCAATGGCCAAGGCTAAGGCGAGTGATACCAGGAAAGTTTCCCCACCGGACAGCGAAAGTACAGGGCGGACCTCACTGTTCATATCCAGGTCAATAATCGCCAGACTCAGACTGTTCGGAATACGGTGCAGCTGATAGCGTGGAGCCAAAGGCTGGAGTTGCTGATTGGCATATTCAACCAGAATATCCAGATGATGTTCCTGGGCAATTTTCTGGAATTTGGTGCCTTCTTTATGTCCAATCAGGTCATAAATCCGACCCCAACGATATTCCTCAGCCTTAATCTGTTCAATCTGATGCTGGTATCTGGCATACATACTCTGGTTGTTGGCATTCATACGCAGTTTGGCATCGGTTTCATTCAGTGTTTCTTGTTGTGCTGTCTTTTCCTGTATCAGTGCAGCCAGTTTTTGTTCAATCTCTTCAAATTCATGTTCAGGCTGCAGTTTTAAATGTGCCTGATATTGTTCTTCGAGTAACTGCCATGCGGTTTTGGCATTTTCCAGTGCCTGTTTTTGATTGGATAAATCCTGGCGGATACGTTGATGGCTGATGAGATCAATACCCAGCCATTGTTCAATTTGCGTCGTAGTCACCTGTGGATGGTTCTGCTGCCAAGCCTGAATACTCTGCTGATATTGCTCAAGTTGCTGATCAATCTGCTTTTGTTGGGTTATAAAATCCTGCAACTTAAGATTGGCCTGATGCAGCTGTTTTTCTGCCTGACTGGTTTGTTGTCGCTGGATGTCTAGTTGCTGTTGCAAAGCTTTGGTTTGCTGATCCAAAGTCGTCTGCCACTCTGCAGCTACCCGATATACTTGTCCTGCATGTTGCCCGGTCAATTCAGCTAGTTGCTGGCGTAAGTCCTTACCTTGCTGGATAAGTTGCTCTAAAGACTGGTGGCGTTGCGCAAAATTCTGCTGTTCAACTTGCAGCTGATATTGGGTTTTATCAACTGCTTGTTGCTGTGCTTGCAGCTCAGATTCCAGTTGCTTTTGCACATTTAAATGCTGCATGCGTTGTTGTAACTGTTGTTGTAGAGTGGATAACCATTTTATCGGATCCTGAGATGCAAAGTTCTCAGGCAATACATTGATTAGGGGTTGAATAAGCTGGTCCAATTGGGTCCGCTGTTGCAGAACCAATTGCAGTTGATGTAAGTGTTGTTGTTGCTGACGCCATTGCTGTAATAGCTGCTGTAACTGCTGTTCCTGTTGTTGCAACTGTTCAGTCTGCTTCACAATATTATTAATGTGGTCTTTTAAAAGTTGGGTTAAACGATTTAAGTCATTTTCATTCTCAGTAATAACCCCTAAATTCGCCAGCTGCGTTGTATATTCAATCTGTTGCTGCTGAATTTGCTGCTGGAGTGCTTGCAAACGCTGCTGTTGCTGTTCAATCACAGTTTGCAGCTTTGAGATTTCAATCTGTTTCTGCTGCTGGGTCTGACTTAGCTGATCGAGCTGTTGTCTGGCTTGCTGTAATTGCTGTTCCTGTAGCTGACATAAGCTTTTGTCCAGTAGCTCATGTTGTCCTTGAGTAAAAGGATGTTCATGACCGCCGCATACCATACAGGGTTCATCAGGTTTTAATTGGGCACGCAGTTCCTGCACGCTTTGTGTATGCAATAAACGCTGCTGAGCTAAAATCCGCTCTAGCTGTTCATAAGCCTGTTGTTCAGATTGAATCTGTTGCTGCAAAGTCTGTTCGGCATTTTGCAGTAATTTCAGCTGCTGTTGCTGGGTATTTATAGAGGTTTGTAGCTGCTCTGACTCTTGAGATTGTTGCAGAGTCTGTCGTAAGCGTTGCTTTAGCCCATCAAGCTGAAGCTGTTCGGTATAATGCTGTTGGAGGGTCTGCTGAACAGATTTAAGTTGCTGGTCTAACTGTTCAATACTTTGATGTTGCTGGATCCAGTGGTTGAGCTTGGCAGATAATTCGGTAACGGTTTTTTCCAGTGCAGACAAAGGCTGATTTAGGCTTTCAGGATTTTTTTGCAATAGTTGCTGATACTGCTGTAAATAGTCCTGCATACGTTGCAGGGTACTTTGCGGCTCCTGATCAAAAACACTTAAAAATTCTGACTGGGTTAACTGCTGAGTAATCTGCTGCTGTTTAGCCTGAGCATGACTTAAGGCCAATTGCTGCTGTGCTAACTGCTGTTCTAGGGGGTGTAGGTGAGTAGTTTGAAACTGATTTTGCTCCGTATTCAGTTTTTTATACTGTTCAGATACCGTATGGATAGCATGATCCAGCTTTAAACCTGCTTCCAGATGTGGCTTGATCTGGTCTAAATGCTGCTGAAATTTCTGCTGCTGTTGCTCCAAGGCTACTAGTTTGGTTTCTTCTTCAGTAAAGCGTTTTTTTAGCGTTTCAAACTCAAGGGTGAATTGTGCCTGTTGTTGCTGAATCTGAATTTTTTTCGGTTCTAAACGGGAATGCTGAATAAATTGATCACGGATAGACTGGAATTCATCCAGCTGTTCCAGTAATTGTTGCTGTCCTGCAGATTTATTTATGGCATCCAACTGGACATCATACACTTCTTTTTTTGCATGGACTTCGGCATACAGCTTATGTCGGTCCAGATGCCATTTTTTCTCATTTTCTAGCAGTTTTTCAGATTGCTGAAGATTCTGTAATTGTAAAGACAGCGCCGTCTGTTGCTGTTTTAAGGCGTTAATATCTTCTTCGGATAGGGTTTCAATATGTCCAATCAGCTTTTCCAGATCACTGCGCTTATTTTTTACTTCACTGAATTTTTGTGCTGCTTTTTGACTGACTACACTGAAAATTTGTGAATTGGTCAAATATTCCAGCAGGTCTGCACGTTCATGATCTTTGGCTTTTAAGAAGGCTCCCACTTCAGACTGGGCAAGCAGGACAGCACGGGTAAACTGCTCAAAGCTGAGTCCAATCAGTTTTTCAATAAGTGGCGTGACTTCGGATATTTTTTGGGTGAGCGTGGTGTCATCATCAAGGCATTTGATATAACGGTCGACTTTTAGATTGCCATCAATTTTATTGCGGGCACGGCGGATTTCCCAACGGGCAAGATAGCGCTTGCTATCCAGCGCAATAAATTCCAGTTCACTAAAGCCGGTGGTTGTGCCACGACGCAGAATATTTTTAGAATCTTTGATGGAAACATCCTGTCCACCCGTATCTTTAAGACTGCCAGTTGCACCTTTTAAACGTGGAATTTCGTTATACAGTGCCAGACACATGGCATCCAGCAGGGTAGATTTACCTGCACCAGTTTTACCGGTAATGGCGATCAGGCCGGCATGTGCCAACGGGCTATCATCAAAGCGAATATCATGAGTGCCTGCCAGAGAAGCCAGATTGTTTAAACTCAAACGTAAAATTTTCATGGCATTTCCTTATGGCTGCTGCACATCAATATCTTGCTGGGCTTCATGTAGCAGCTGCAGGAAATCACGCTTTACCGAGTCATCCGGATCATAACCCATCTTTTCCCAGAGGTTACCGAACAGGGATTCCGGGGTCGGAGGCGCCAGATCAATTTTAGAAATGTGCGTGCTTGAGTCCGCTACTTGCTGATAAATCCGGGAAATACGTAGCAGTCGGTAACGGTTTGGCGGCAAAGCCTGTTCAATCTGCTGTCTGAGATCTACTGGGGGAGGCGCAGTGGTAGTGTATTCAATTTCCAGGAAATGGCGTGCAAACAGCTGATCAATTTCACCATTCGGCAAGGCCTTGACTTGGTCAATCAGATCATTGAGGTCGGCACGAATCCGGAGCAGATCTACAGTGCGTGGAATGATTAGAGGCTCATATTGAAAGCGTTGTTCATCTGACTGCATCGGGTCAATTCGTACCTCTACAACCTGATGTTTATAATTCAATTCACTAAAAGACAAAGGAATAGGCGAGCCACTATAGCGGATATGTTCCTGACCGACTTTCTGTGGCTTATGCAAATGCCCTAACGCGACATAATCAATACCATCTTCAAAAAGCGCCGTCGATAAGGCTTCTTCATGTCCCACTACAATCGGACGTTCTGAATCCGAAGTTTCTCCGCCTTGCATATGCGCATGTGACATCAGAATCAGCGCCTGATCTGGCTGTTTACGTGCCTTGGCTTCAGCGATCAGTTGTTGATGCAGATAGCTAATCGCGTTTTGACTGTTGGTGGTATGTTCATTCAGTCCGGTAATTTCGGCACTACGCAGATAAGGCAAGGCCAGGCACCAGGCTACAATTTTCTGTTCAGGGCTATAAATCGGCACTATCAGACGATCCAGATCCAGCTGGTTATTTTCCTTGCGGCTGATGACACCGACTGCACGTGCATTGAATTTGGCAAGAAAAGGCTCAACCTGCTCGATGCGATAACCTGAATCATGGTTACCGGCAATCATCAGGGTTTGCATGTGCGGTGCCAGTGCATGGGCACTGGTTAAAAATTGATAAAGCTGTTTCTGAGCGCTGGAGGACGGATTGATGACATCAAAGATATCGCCTGCAATTAGCAGGGCATTTGGCTGTTTTTGTTTAATTTGTTCCAGCAACCAGCTCAAAAATTGGCGATGTTCAAATTCACGATCATGATTATGGAAAAATTGCCCCAAATGCCAATCTGATGTATGTAGAAAATGAACTGCCATGTCCCCTGAGCCTATAAAAGTTTAAACACCCTAAGTGGGTAAAAGCATGGATGAAACCAGCAAAAATCTTACTTCCGAAGCAGGAATGATCGTTTTGGTCTGGATGAAAAATATCAGTATAGTGAGCTCGATCTGAGAAAACCAGTATCGGGTTGGGCAACTACTTTTTATCTGACCCTAATAAGGCAATTTAATTTCTTGTTTTTTATCTATGTTTAAACTGGAGCAATAAGGAATAAAAATTTAGAAGACCAAAAAATAAAGACCGACGATTCGAGTGATGGTGAAATCGTCGGTCAAAGTATGCTGTTTAAGAAAATTTTGGCTGCTATTCAAAACTTTCTGCTGCACACGAGTCTTATTGCTTTAGCAAAGATCAAACAGATTTGTGGATGCCGGTACAAATTTGGTGACCTTGTACCCTATATAACGTCAGCTTTACAGGATCGGTTGACAATACAATGAAAAAAAACTCATTTTTTTTTATACTGACTGCATCCTTTTGTGTGAGTGATGGCTATGGCGCCGCTAAAACGCTATTTTCTCTGGTTTTTTTTAATATGTTTTGTGATGACCTGTATTTGCGGCGTGATTGCAGCCCTAATACCGATGGGAATGGGGGCTGTGCTGACCATGGTGCCGTATCTGGTGGCCATGATCTGGGTATTATTTAAATTTCTTCGTCAGAACCGTCGGGCACCGACACAAGCCGAACGTAAAAAAATCACTTTAGGATTCAGCCTGATTTTCTGGGGGTATAACCTGGCATTTTTATTATTGGGAATTCTGGTCGCAACCCGGTCCAATCCGAATGCCTGGCAGGATTTCATACTGTATCTTCAACAACCGCAGTTTATGAGTGTCGTGGTGATCATGTTCCTGTTGATTGCGATTCCATTGTATCTGCTGACTTACTGGTTCTATGGAAATCAGGCTCAGCGCATGGCCAACAAAATGTTTGGTAGCTCTCAGTAAATTATTTGCACATAAGTGACTAGAACTTTAGTCTAAAAAAAAAGCCTGAAACCCCTTAATATTCAGGCTTGATATCTTTTGCTGTAAGTCATTACGATGAATGGTATTTTTTGATAACTGCAAAGATTGGCCAGTTCAGTACAATGTTTGGGACCTAAGAAAAACAGCGACTGAATAACAATGCATAAGCCTGTCGTACTCATTACCGGAGCTAGTGGTTTTATTGGCCAATATGCGGTCAAACACTTTCTTGGACTAGATTGTCATGTCATTGGCCTGACGCGTGAACACCATCGCTTGGAAATGCATCCAGATTTTCACTGGATCAATGATTTTGATGAACTGCGTACCCGTCAGATTGATTATGTCATTAATCTGGCGGGTGAAAATATCGGTGCAGAGCGCTGGACTGCCGAGCGTAAAGATATTCTCTTACAGAGCCGATTAGACACGACCCGTCAACTCTATGAATTTTTAAAAAAGAATCAGATTTTCCCGAAATGTATTTTGTCTACATCTGCCGTGGGTTATTACGGTATTGATCCTCAAGAACAATGGCAACAGGTGTATACGGAAGAAGCTGCGCCCCAACAGATTTTCATGTCTCAGCTTTGTGCGCAGTGGGAGCAGCTGGCCTTATCCTATACTGATCAGAATACCAAGATTATGCGTTTTGGTGTGGTGCTGGGCAGAAGAGGTGGCATCTTGCCACAAATGCTGATGCCAATCAAAATGAATCTGGTGGGTCGAATCGGGAGTGGCCGGCAGCCATTCGCCTGGGTGCATATCCAGGATCTGCTTAACGTGATGGATTTTCTGCTGCATGAAAAAAGCAACGCTCATATCTTTAATGTGGTTGCGCCTGAGAAAACCAGCCAGCTGCGTTTTAGCCAGACAGCAGCAGAGCTACTGAAGCGTAAACCGCTATTCGCTTTGCCTGGCAGTATTATGCAGTGGATGTTGGGTGAGCAGTCACAACTGATTTTAAATGGTCAGTATGTCCAGCCTAAAGCACTGCAAGATGCTGGCTTTGAATTTGAGTTTCCAAGCATCAAGGAAGCACTCACGGATCTATTGGGCAAGCGCAGTTAAAAGCTGTAACTGATCCGGTGCATAGGCTTGTGAATCCACTAAAGTCGACTGTCCGAACATCAGCTGTCTGAGCAATATAGCAGAAGCAGGCGCCATGCATAAGCCATTGCGGAAATGGCCGAAATTGGCCCAGCCATTTTTCAAATTTGGCAGTTGACCTATATAAGGAATGCCTTGCGGTGAGCCGGGACGTAAGCCAGCCCATTCCTGGACAATCGGGAATTCTGCCAGTTCTGGAACCATCTCAAAACTGGCATCCAGAATTTTCTGACGAATCTCGACAGCAGGCGTGGTATTAAAACCAACTTCGCGCATGCTGGAACCACAGACAATATGCCCATCCTGACGTGGAATCAGGTACATGACCTGATTCATACACATGGTCGGCAGCCAGTGTTCTGGCGTTTTAAACAACACCATCTGTCCCTGAACAGGATGCACTGGGATATCTCTTTTTAGCTGCAGCGACCATTGTGCTGACCATGCGCCGGTGCTGAAGACAAAATGATCTGCTGCAATCCAGTCACCCTGTTCAGTTTGCACCGCATCAATTTGTGCACTACCAATTTTTATTTTCCGAACTGGCGTATGTTCTAGCCAACGCACGTAGGGATGCTGTTTTAAATAATGAATAATGGATTGGAGTAAGCGAGGGTTACGTACATTGGCGATGTGGGGGAAGTACAAAGCATGTTTAAATTCGGATGAAACCTGCGGATTGATCTGCTCAATCTGTTCCTGCTCGATATAAAGCGCTTGCTGCATCGGCTCATGATGTCGTTCAGCATAGTGATAGCCAATGTCGAAATCTTCTTCATCAAAGATCAGCATGCCGGTTTCATGAATTTCAAAATCAATGCCAGTAACTGGTTTTAATTTGTTATTCCAGGCCTGATATAGCGGTTTGGCATATTTGGCCAAGGCATTGACTGCCTGAGGATAACGCCATGGATACATCGGGGAAAGAATACCGCCACCGGCCCAGGAGGCAGCTTTTCCTGCCTGCTGCTGATCCAGAATCGTTACTGAACAGCCCTGTTCAATCAACTCCAGTGCAGTCATGAGTCCATTAATCCCTGCACCGATGATGGCAATATGCATCAGGTTTTAACCCTTATTTTCGAATCTTGTTTAAACCAAAAAAATGCCTTCCTTGAATCAAGAAAGGCATTCCAGACTATTTCATTTCTTTCAGTTTGATTGCAGCTTCTTCCGCAAAGTAAGTCCAGATGCCATCTGCACCAGCACGGCGGCAGCTCATCAATGATTCCAGAATCACGCTGTCAGATAGCCAGCCATTCTGGATTGCACCCGCCAGCATCGCATATTCACCGCTAACCTGATACACGAAGGTTGGAATGCCAAAAGTATCTTTGACTTCACGTACGATATCCAGATAAGGAAGGCCTGGTTTTACAATAACCATGTCGGCACCTTCCTGAATATCCAAGGCGATTTCATGCAGGGCTTCGGCACGGTTGCCGACATCCATCTGGTAATTGTACTTATTGCCGCCTTTCAGGTTGCTTGAAGAACCTACTGCATCACGGAAGGGGCCGTAGAAGCTGGAGGCATATTTGGCAGAGTAGGCCATGATAGACGTATAGATATGACCATTGGCTTCAAAAGCTTCACGAATCGCGCCGATACGGCCATCCATCATGTCACTTGGTGCAAAAATATCCGCACCGGCTTCGGCATGGCTTAAGCCCTGTTTAATCAGACATTCAACCGTTTCCTCATTTAAGACATAACCAGTTTCATCGATAATGCCATCTTGACCATGCGTGGTATAAGGGTCCAATGCACCATCGGTAATCAGTACCATTTCTGGTAATTCTTTTTTCAGCAGGCGAACAGTGGTTTGAACCAGACCATCTTCATGCCATGCTGCTTCAGCAGTCAGACTTTTGTCTTCTTGTGGCGTTACCGGGAACAGCGCTAGTTTGCTGACACCTAACTCAAGCAGGCGTTCAGCTTTTTTCACCAGCAGATCTGCCGAAAGACGCTGAATATTTGGCATACTTGGCACGTCTTGAGTCTGGTTTTGACCCGGTAAAACAAATACTGGATAAATGAGATGATCAGCCATGAGGTGCGTTTCACGAACCATTGAGCGCAGGTGTTCATTTTTACGAATACGACGCATGCGAGTTGCAGGAAACGCGGGACGATTGAACGTATAGGTCATAAAAATCTCATTGATCAATATTAAACTATGGGTATTGTAGTGCCTTAATTTGCATTTAGGGCAAATGGATACATTTTTTTATTTAATCAAGGTTATTCGAGCAAACTATGACGGTAGCAGAGAAAAGTTGGACAGGAAATATTGATTTAGGCTCGAATAAGAATGTTCTATTCAACCAGTTGTGTGATGCTTTTAATGCTTCACCATTCTACCAATATTGCGGTATGCAAATGCGCGTTGTGGATGGACAGATTGAAGCATATGTGGAAATGCAGAAGGATCTGATTGGCAATGTGGCATTCCAGATTTTACATGGTGGTGTGGCTGCCACCATTCTGGATAGTATTGGTGGAATTACCGCAATGGGTGAGCTGTACAAAAAAGCCAGCCCTGAAGAGATGGAAGAAACCAGCAAAAAAGTTTCACGTCTGGCGACTGTGGATATGCGTGTCGACTATCTGGCACCCGGGCGTGGCAAATACTTTACTGCACGTGCAGAAACCCTGCGTCTGGGGCGTAAGGGATGTACCATGCGCATGACCCTGATTAATGATGAAGCTAAACCGATTGCGACTGCGATTGCATCTTATGCTTACTAGAAGCTGAGATAATGAAAAAAACCGCTGAATATTCAGCGGTTTTTTATGGCTTATAAATCTGATTTGGCCCGTTTTAAGGCATTTTGCCATTTGGCCAAGTGAGCTTCACGTTCATCATTTTGCATTTTTGGTTCAAAGGCCTGATCCAGTTGCCAGGACTGGGCAATCTCATCCAGGCTGGAAAATACGCCTGATTTTAAGCCCGCCATCGCCGCAGCACCCCAAGCGGTGGATTCCAGCATTTTTGGACGTAGCACAGGAACATTCAGCAGATCAGCCTGGAACTGCATCAACATATCATTTGAACTTGCGCCACCATCGACACGGAGTTCTTTTAAAGGATGAGCAATATCAGATTGCATTGCAGTTAGAATATCGGATACTTGGAAGGCTATAGATTCTAAAGCAGCACGTGCAATATGGGACTTATTGGTACCGCGTGACATCCCCCAAAGTAAAGCACGTGCTTCACTGTCCCAGTGCGGTGCACCGAGACCAGTAAAGGCAGGTACCAAAACTACGCCGTCTGTATCTGGAACTTTACAGGCCAGTTTTTCTACATCTGAACTTTTTTGAATAATCCCCAGACCATCCCGTAACCATTGCACCACCGCACCCGCCATAAAGATACTGCCTTCCAGTGCGTAGGTCGTGTGACCCTGTGCTTGCCAGGCAAGTGTAGAAAGCAGCTTGTTCTGACTCGGTTGAATATCATGACCAGTATTAAACAGCATAAAACAGCCGGTTCCATAAGTGTTTTTTGCCATGCCGGGTTCAAAACAAGATTGGCCAAACAGGGCAGATTGTTGGTCGCCCAAAATACCGGTAATAGGAATGGTAGCACCTAATAAACCAGGTGCCGTATCTGCAATATGGCAATCGGAGCTGATGATTCTTGGCAGGACTGCAGCTGGAATATTAAACAGATCCAGTAGGCCTTCATCCCAACTTTGAGTTTGCAGATTCATCAGCATGGTACGGGAAGCATTACTGGCTTCAATGACATGTTCAGCGCCTTGGGTCAGGTTCCAGATCAGCCAGCTATCGATGGTGCCAAAAGCGACATGTCCCTGTTCTGCCAAGGCACGTAAACCCTCAGTATTTTCTAATAACCAGACCAGCTTTCCGGCACTGAAATAGGGGTCAATGCGTAGACCGGTTGTTTGTTGTACCTGATCCATCAAGCCTTGCTGAATCAGCTGATTACACCACTCTGTCGCGCGGCGGTCCTGCCAGATAATCGCCGGTGCCAGAGGTTTGCCATTGCGACGGTCCCATACCACAGTGGTTTCACGCTGATTGGTAAGTCCAATCGCTTTAATGTCTTTTGCTAGAACTCCCGTAGAAGCGATCGCTTGCTGAACCACACCAATTTGGGTAGTCCAAATTTCTAAGGCATCTTGCTCGACCCAACCCGAACGAGGAGTTTGAATATGTGTTTCTTTTTGAGCTGTCGCTTGAACCTGTCCATGTTCATTAAAAATAATTGCACGACTAGACGTCGTTCCCTGATCAAGGGCCAATAAATAGCTCATAATTTTTTTAAATACTGACTTGAATTTTTAAATATTAGCGCAATTATGTAATCAGGCGTATTCAAAAGTGTATTTGTGTAGAAAATGCATCGTATTTTTTACCAGTTATGCTATGATTGCTCCGTACTTTGGGGGTGTTCTTGGCTTCGACGCTGATGATGAAACTCATAGATGCATGCCGAGAGCGCATTTTCTCTCGTAAATAAAATTTGCATTTTAATAGTCGCAAACGACGAAACTTACGCTCTAGCTGCCTAAGGGCAGCTTGTCCGCATCCCTGAATACTTGTGGTTAGGGGTCCCGACTGAAGCGAACGCACACAAGTCCGTATGAAATCAAGCCTTGGGGTTTCGTACTAAATCTTAAAGGATCGCGATTTGTACCCTGTTCGTCGGGTCACAAAGAGCTAAACCAATAGACGATATCTAAGCATGTAGTATTCTCGAGCGTAATGTTGGCGGACGCGGGTTCAACTCCCGCCACCTCCACCAAAATTCTTCTTATAAAAAAGCCACTTATATAAGTGGCTTTTTTTATTAAGTATTTTTTCTACTAATTAAAATTTTATTATCATCATTATCTTTAGTGATCACTTTAAATATAAATTAGTGTGAAAGTAATTCTGAATCTTAAATTTTATAAGTTTTATTGAGCTTAATAAAAAACAATAAACCGAAAAAAATAGTTTTTCTGCAAACTTATTTGAATAGAAATAAAGATAATTTTATTTGATCCAATAAAGTGAATTACATTCATAAGATTTTATTGGGATTTTTAAAATTATACGGCAAAAGTATGAATATTATAGAAAAATATGCTTTATCTTCGGTGTGATTACGATGCTAAAGCACTATTTCAGAAGATAATCAAAGCAGCTTCCTCTGCTTTGATTATTCAGTAGAAACAGATCAGGCAGCTTCAAGTGCATCCGTAATCATCTTCACCCCAGTCGCAGCTTTAATCTGCTCAAACGTGACATCTTGGGCCAGTTCTATTAAGACTATTCCTCTTGAAGTAATATCCATAACACCGAGATCACTGATAATCCGGTTGACCACACCTTTACCTGTTAGCGGCAAAGTACATTGAGGAACGATTTTCGAGGTACCATCTTTAGCCGTGTGTTCCATTAGGACTACGACTTTCTGCACACCGGCTACCAGATCCATGGCACCGCCCATACCTTTGACTTTCTTGCCTGGAATCATCCAGTTTGCCAGATCACCCTTTTCGGAAACTTCCATTGCCCCCAGAATCGCAATATTGACATGTCCACCGCGAATCATGGCAAAGGAATCCGCACTGGAAAAGAAGGCAGCACCTTTACGGACAGTCACCGTCTGTTTACCTGCATTAATTAGATCTGCATCAACGGTTTCTACAGTTGGAAATTCATCAATGCCTAACAGGCCATTTTCAGACTGGAGCCAGACGTTGATATCGTCCGGAATATGGTTGGCCACCAATGTTGGTAAACCGATACCAAGATTGACATAGATCCCATCTTCCAGTTCCTGTGCCGCACGCTGAGCCATTTCATTTCGAGTCCAAGCCATGATTATGCTCCTGCCTTTAAGGTCATCTGCTCAATGCGCTTTTCCGGTGAAGCATTGACGATGATTCGATTGACATAAATTCCAGGTAGATGAATATCATCCGGATCAAGTTCACCAATTTCTACAACCTGTTCAACTTCAGCCACAGTGATTTTTCCGGCCATAGCACATTCAGGATTGAAATTACGGGCGGTTTTACGAAAGACCAAATTGCCAGCCTTATCCGCTTTATAGGCTTTAACCAATGCCACATCTGCGGTTAATGACTTTTCCAGAATAAACTTTTTGCCATCAAACTCACGGACTTCTTTGCCTTCGGCAACCAAAGTACCTACACCTGTTTGAGTGTAGAAAGCAGGAATTCCAGCACCGCCCGCACGCAGTTTTTCTGCCAGTGTACCTTGAGGAGTCAGTTCTACTTCCAGTTCACCATTTAGATATTGGCGTTCAAATTCCTTGTTCTCACCGACGTAAGAAGAAATCATCTTTTTGATCTGCTTGGTCTGTAGCAATTTACCCAAACCAAAGTCATCCACCCCTGCATTATTAGAAATACAGGTGAGGCCAGTGACACCGGTATTTTTTAAGGCTTCTATGAGTGCTTCAGGAATGCCGCATAAACCAAATCCACCGACCGCCAGTATTTGATGATCTGCCACGATATCCGCTAAAGCTTCCTGAGCATTCGCAACGACTTTATTCATCAGAAATCCCTTCCTTTAAAAATTTAAGCATCCATCTTGGCTTCGCGAGCGCTCTGGTCTAATTCATCCGCATGCAAGAAGTGTGTATGTGAAGGTGCGCGTTTGGTTTTGCTCCATTGTTCCAGCATGTCATACTTCATTGCTTCGGTAATCATGGCAATTTTCTGGTGTGCTTTTTCATCATCATAAGCCAGTTCCAGACGATGACCATTTGGATCGAAGAAGTAAATCGAATGGAAAATGCCATGATTGGTAATGCCCAGTACATCTACGCCATTGGCTTCCAAATGTTCTTTGGCCTGAACTAATGCCTGACGATCCTTCACTTTTAAGGCAATGTGCTGTACCCATTTCGGGGTATTTTCATCACGGCCCATTTCCGGTTGGGTTGGCAGTTCAAAGAAGGCCAGGACATTGCCATTACCTGCGTCCAGAAACAGATGCATATACGGGTCGAAAGCCTTGGTAGATGGCACATGATCCTCGGCAAAAGCCAGAATAAAGTCCATATTCAGATTTTTTTTGTACCACTCTACGGTTTCTTTGGCATCTTTACAGCGGTAGGCGACATGGTGGATTTTTTCAATTTGAATGGTCATACTTATATCCTTATATATTCTTATGCTGCATCAGGCTGCGCTTCAGGTGCAGCTTTTTGAAATGCATCTAGTGAATTGCAATGTTCATAAATCGATTCAATTTTCGGAAAATCAGAAAGATCGATGTTGAAACGTTTGGCGTTATACACTTGTGGAATCAGACAGCAATCTGCAAGGCTTGGCTGATTTCCAAAACAGAATTGGCCATTTGAATGCGTTAATTGAGCTTCAAGCGCTTTTAAGCCCGTAATGACCCAGTGTCTGTACCATTCGGTTTTCTGTTCATCGCTGGCATTCAGGGTTTTACTGAGATATTGAAGTACACGCAGGTTATTTAATGGATGAATGTCACAAGTAATATTCAGACTGAAGGCCCGAATCAGCGCACGCTGTTGCAAATTCTTGGGCAACAGGGGAGTTTCTGGAAATTTTTCTTCCAGATATTCAATCATGCTGAGCGACTGAGTCAGCGTGAAATCATCTTCGATTAAGGCAGGGACCAGCTCACTCGGATTGACCTGACGAAACGTTTCACTATGCTGTTCGCCACCATTGTTCACCAGATGAACCGGAATATGTTCTGCTTCGAGTCCTTTCAGGTGGAGCGCAATACGAACCCGGTAAGCGGCTGAACTGCGAAAATAGGTATATAGTTTAATGATCATGATTTCACTCCAGCTTATTCACTAAAACCGAAATCAAGCGCTGGCAGAATTTTGCCGCTCACAGCACCGAAACCGATACGAAGGCCATCTTTTTCACAATGGCCTTTCATGATTACGGTGTCGCCGTCCTGAATGAAAGTGCGCTGTTCACCATTCGACAAGGTAAGTGGCTTGGTGGCATTCCAGGTAATTTCCAGTAATGAACCATAAGAGTCTGGCGTAGAGCCGGAAATCGTGCCTGAACCCATCAGATCACCAACCTGTACATTACAGCCTGCTATGGTGTGATGAGCTAGCTGCTGTGCCATTGACCAGTACATATATTTAAAATTGGTCTTACAGATCACATCTGCTTGATCTGAATGTTCAGGCTGGATCTCGACAGACAGATTGATGTCATAGCTATTGCTACTGTTGTCTTCACGCAGATAAGTCAGAGGTTTGGGATCTTGAACTGGTGAACTGGTTTTAAACGGTTCAAGTGCTTCCAAAGTGACGACCCATGGCGAGATCGAAGAAGCGAAAGTTTTGGCATTGAATGGACCTAGGGGCACATATTCCCATTGCTGCAAATCGCGCGCCGACCAGTCATTAAATAGCACCATACCAAAAATATGGTCCCAGGCATTTTCAATTGCAATTGGCTTACCTAGATGATTTGGCTTGCCAATAATAAAACCGGTTTCCAGTTCGAAGTCGAGTTTGCGGCATGCAGAAAAGACTGGACGTTCAGAATCCGGTAATTTGATCTGTCCGGATGGACGCACGATTTCTGTACCGCTAACAATTACGGAGCTGGCACGACCGTTATAACCAACCGGAAGTTCTGACCAGTTGGCTAACAGTGCATTTTTCGGATCACGGAACATACAGCCAACATTGGTGGCATGCTCTTTAGATGAATAGAAATCGGTATAACCCGGGATATACACCGGCAGATGCATTTTGACATCTGACTGTTTAAAGAAAACCTGATCACGGAGTTCCTGATTGTCACGCAATTCGGCATGATCGGCTGACAATAATGCTTGTAACTCTGCTCGTACTTTAGACCAGTTGGCTTTACCCGACTCAATAAAGGCATTCAGAGTCGGCTGGTTAAAAAATTGCTGGCCTTGTTCCAGCTTTAAATAACCCTTTGCTTCCAATGCTGCCAGGTCAACCACCCATTCTCCAAGTGCAACTCCGGCACGTGGTTGAGCATTCTGCTTATCACTGAAAATACCATAAGGCAGGTTTTCTAAAGGGAAATCTGAATCAGGAGCGATGTCGACAAATGACTTTAAACGCGTCGTCATAAATATGGATCCTTTCCGTGGAAAATTTAAGTGCTATACAGAATCATACTTATATTTTTAAATTACGCAATAAATAATTTGATTATGAATAATGTAAATTTGTTAAAATGCCGCTATGATCTGAATCTGGAATCAGATTTGGCTGAGCAAGATTTCTGATTTCAGTAGTACAATGGCTTGATAGAACCATGAAAATTAATGCGTATATGCAGGATGAAACGATGAACGTTGAGGAAGAAAAATTACAGGGAGGGGTGCAGTCTCTAGAAGTAGGATTAACTGTGCTCGATGCATTGACTGAACATAATGCACCAATGATGTTAAAAGAGCTGTCAGAAGTCCTGTCCATGCATCCTGCAAAAGTGCATCGTTATGTGGTGAGTCTGATACGTAAAGGTTATGCCCAGCAGCTCAGTGACGGGCGTTATGGCCTGGGTGAGCGTGCTCACGCATTTGGCGTCAATGCCTTAAAACGTACCGATATGCTGGTATTAACCCAAAAATATATTGCGCAGATTCAGCAGCATTTAAATTGCAGTATTCATGTCAGTAAATGGTTTGCTGATGGTGCTGTCGTGGTTCAGTCGCTTGAATCCAATCATGTATTTAATATTATTACCCGGGTCGGCTCGCGTATGCCTTTGCTAAAGTCAGCAACTGGCCGTTTACATGCCTGCCTTCAGCCAGAACACATCATCAAGCCTTTGCTGGAAAAAGAGTGGGCAAGTAGTGCTAAAGCAGGTCAATATCCTGCGAACTGGGAAGAATTCTTGCAACTTAAAGAGAAAATTCTACAGCAGGGCTATGCTTCAGTAACCGGCGATATGATGGCAGGCATCCATGCGGTGGCGATTCCAGTATATAACTTCAGTCGACAGCTTGATCATGTTATTACCTGTATTGGCACCGAAGACCAGTTGCCAGCAGACCAGATGCAACAGGCTATTGATTATCTGCTCGGGATTCAGCAACAGATTGATGCCTTGTTTAATCCAGAGGTCGCTGTCTAACACTTTCACTGATTGCATATCACTTATAATCATTTCATAGATCCAGACCTGATTGAGGTACTGGATCTTTTTTTATCAAGATTTTGATCGCTAAATAGGATTAAAAATGATTTTATTTTTGCAACACAAAACCAAGATGATCACTCGCTTTTAATTTAAAAAAAGAATAAAGCAAGATCCATAAAAAAGCCTTCCAATATTAGAATTAGAAGGCTTCTAACAACTTAATTATTTCTAAGCAATCAACGGTTCAGCTTCACTTTGCATTTTAATCACAGCTGCCATCGACTCGGCAACATAATCAATATTGCTTAGGTTCAGGCCCGCCGTACACATCCGGCCACTACGAACCAGATAAATCCCGTGATGCTGTTTTAACAGATCCACCTGATCAGCAGTGAGGCCGGTATAACTAAACATGCCTTGCTGCTGGGTCAGGTAAGTAAAATCCAGCTCCGGTAGCGCCTCGGATAATTTTGCTTTGAGTAAGCCACGCATGCGTGAAATACGCTGGCGCATTTCTTCAACTTCAGTTTGCCATTGCTTAAACAGTTCAGGATCATTTAACACCTGACTGACCAATAGAGCGCCATTGGCCGCTGGACTTGAATAAATCCGGCGAACTGTAGCTTTTAACTGCCCTAAAACATTTTGCGCACTGGTGGAATCATCACAGACGAAACTTAAGCTACCAATACGTTCTCCGTATAAAGAGAAGATTTTGGAAAATGAATGGCTGACGATAAAATTCATACCGGCCTGATCGAGTGCACGGATGGCATAAGCATCCTGTTCCAACCCTTGACCAAAACCTTGATACGCCATATCCAGGAAAGGAATTAAAGATTGGGCTTTTAAAACTTCAATGACTTGATCCCACTCATGCGGCTGTAAGTCGGCCCCGGTCGGGTTATGACAACATGGATGTAATAACACAATACTTTGAGCGGGCAGCTGTTTTAAGCAATCCAGCATCGCCGGGACATTAACGGCGTTGGTCTCTGCGTCATAATAAGGATAGAAATGGGTCTGAATACCAGCGCCATTAAAGATGGCAATATGGTTTTCCCAAGTCGGCTGGCTCACCCAGATTTCAGATTCTGGAAAATATTTTTTCAAAAAGTCAGCGCCGACTTTTAGCGCACCTGAGCCGCCCAAGGTCTGAATCGTGACTACACGGCCTTGCTCGCGGGCAGGGCTGGAAGTTCCAAAAATTAATTCCTGTGCAGCCTGGTTAAAGCTGTTCAGACCATCCATCGGCAAGTAAACACGAACTTTATTATAGTCAGGGGTCAGGTAAGTATAGGCTTTTTGCACTGAGTCTAGCTGCGGCACGATATTATCTTCGTTGTAATACAGGCCGATGCTTAAGTTAACTTTGTTATTACGCTGATCTTTGTTGAATTCTTCCATTAAAGAGAGAATCGGATCGCCGGCATAAGTATCAATATGTTGAAACATGAATCTATCCTAATCTAATCAATAAGCGATTACGCTTCTGGTAAAGAGCTAATTTTGCTGTTGTCTAACATTGCAGTCTGAGATTCCTGTTTGCGCTTAAAGAAGTAGGCAACCGAGAGAATACCAATCCAGACCGGAATCATGATGACAGCAACGCGCATGTCCGGGGTGCTGCTCATAATCAGCAGAATACCGCCCATAAATGCGATACATAAATAGTTGGTGAATGGATAAGCCACACTTGGAAAATTGGTTCTAGTCTGCGTACGATTCATGGAGGTCTTGAATTTCAAATGAGTATAGGAAATAACAAGCCAGTTAATCACGATGGCAGCAACCACCAGCATCATCAACATGCTAAAGGCTTTTTCCGGCACCAGATAATTTAATAAAACGCACATCAAGGTGAAAAACGCTGAAACCATCACCGCATTCACAGGGATGCCACGCTGATTAATCTTGCTTAAGAACTTCGGCGCATTACCTTGCTGGGCTAAACCTAACAGCATACGGCTGGTACAGTAATTAGTACTGTTATATACCGAAACCGCCGCGGTTAACACCACGAAATTCAAAACTCCGGCAACTGTCTGACTGCCGAGAGAATCAAAAATCAGCACGAAAGGACTGCCGCCTTGCGCCATCATGTTCCAAGGGTAAAGTGATAAAATCACTACCAGACTCAGGATATAAAATAACAGGACACGGTAGACAATTTGATTGACTGCTTTAGGCAAAGTCTTTTTCGGATTATCAGTTTCTGCTGCTGCAATGCCGACCAGTTCAATGCCGCCAAAAGCAAACATGATCATGGCCATCGCCATAATCAGGCCCATGATTCCATTCGGGAAGAAGCCGCCGAGTTGCCATAAATTTTCCAGACTGGACTGGCTATGGCCGCTACCACTGGCAAGCAGGTAACTGCCGAACGCAATCATGGCAATAATTGCACCAACTTTAATGATCGCCAGCCAGAACTCCATTTCACCGAATAATTTCACGTGAAGCAAATTAATGATATTGATGAAAATGAAGAAGCCGAGGGCAGAGACCCAGGTCGGAATTTCTGGCCACCAGTAATGGATATAAAGACCGACGGCACTTAATTCGGCCATACACACCAGAATATTCAGTACCCAATAATTCCAGCCAGACATAAATCCGGCAAACTTGCCCCAGTATTTATAAGCGAAATGGCTAAAAGAACCGCTGACAGGTTCATGTACAATCATTTCACCCAACTGGCGCATCATTAGAAAAGCAATCAAGCCTGCAATGGCATAACCCAGAATAACGGAAGGCCCGGCCAGCTTGATGGTTTGTGAGATGCCGAGAAACAGGCCGGTACCAATGGAACCACCCAGTGCAATAAGTTGAATATGCCGGTTACTTAAACCCTTTTTCAGGTTTCCTTGTTCAATATGCTGCATTTTTATTCATCATCCATGTGAGATTAAGTACTGAACAGTGATGATGGGCTTTATTATTTTTATACCGTCATCGGTGCAGAATCTTAAGTTTTATATAAGCGTATATGTTGAAGCAGAGGCAGTAATACCGATGCATATGACACTATAGGCATCGGTATATTTTAAACAGAGATCAGGCTTTCGAGATGTCCAGAACGCCACGTTTGATCTGATCACGTTCAATGGATTCAAATAAGGCCTTAAAGTTCCCTTCACCGAAGCCATTGTCATCTTTGCGCTGGATAAACTCAAAGAACACCGGACCAATCATATTTTCAGAGAAAATCTGTAACAGCAGGCGTTTATTACCGTCTTTGGTATTGCCATCTAGCAGGATGCCGCGTTTTTGCAGTTCATCTGCCGGTTCACCATGATTTGGCAAGCGCTCATCCAGCATTTCATAATAGGTGCTTGGCGGCGGTGTCATAAACTTGGTACCTAAGGCTTTAAGCTTGTCCCAGGTTTCCAGAAGATCATCACAAATAAAGGCAATATGCTGAATGCCTTCACCATTAAATTCATTTAAGAATTCAGCAATCTGACCATTACCTTTGTCTGAATCTTCATTCAGTGGAATACGGATCTTACCGTCGGGCGCTGTCAGGGCTTTAGAAGTCAGGCCAGTGTATTCACCTTTAATATCGAAATAGCGGATTTCCTGAAAATTGAAAATCTTTTCATAGAAATCTGACCAGTACTGCATACGGCCTTTATACACATTATGGGTTAAATGATCGATTTCATTTAAACCTGTACCCAGTGGACGGGATGGAACGTTATCAAAGAAAATAAAATCATTCTGGTAAATGTCACAATCCACCAGGAAGATTGGAGAACCGCCAATGCCTTTAATCGCCGGAATGTTCAGCTCCATTGGGCCGATTTTGTTGTAAATTGGCTCCGCACCTATTTCAATTGCTTTTTGAAAGGCTTTCGCAGCATTTTTGGTACGGAATCCCATTGCACAGGCAGAAGGGCCATGCTCTTTATAAAAATATGCTGCATATGATTCAGGCTGATAATTCAGAATGATATTAATATTGCCTTGGCGCCATAAGTAAACATTTTTCGATTTATGCTTCGCCACTTTGGTGAATCCGATGGTTTGAAAAACAGGATCCAGCTGGCCATCTTCAGAGACAAATTCAATAAATTCGAATCCGCACAGTTCTAATGGATTGGCTAATTCATTCATACAACATCCTCATTATTTAAAAGCAATCCTATTGCTCATCTTTTACTGTCTTGTTCAGGACTCACGGATGTATCACTGCCATTTTATATTGAGTAGACAAATCCGTTTGCCTGACTTCTTTTACTTACTGAACTGCATCGCTTCCTGATGCATACAAGAAAAAGAAGGAATTTACCTCATCATACTGGATATAAGATATTATTCAATACGTAATTTAATTACGTAATAAATAATAAAGTAAAATAATGGGGTAATTTATAACATAAATTAATGTTATTCATAAAAATATTTTTTGGATAATTCCAGGAAATTAATGCACAGTAAATGTAGCTTTTTGTAAGGCTAAGTCGTCTTAAACGAGCTATTTTGCAAGGCTTGCTGAGCTCAGGTTTTTAGGAAAAACCTGAAAAATTGAAATATGCAGAACTTGGTTTTAAATTGATTTTCCACAAAGAGAGAAAAAACCTTTAAATGGTTAAGGGTCTTACTGTTTGGAAAGAATTTAATCTATCAGTTTTTCCAGTTTCATACTTTCACGATAGATATAGGCAGCCTTTATACAGTAGAAAAACACCAATTACCCCGGTCACCGCATTGTCATAGAAATGGGGTTTCCGACCGATTAAGGTATTTTCAAAGTAGCGGTCTGTAATCAGCGCAAATGAAAAAGCAAGGCATATGGTCGACTTGGACATCGACAACTTTATAAACATTTTAGTGGCTTGGAACAGCTGCAAAGCACTTTATAAAATCTGCAGCAGATCAAGAAGTACCTGCTATTACAATTCGAAGAATAAAAACACAACAAAGAAACTGGCCTTTTGCCAGCTTAGGTCGAATATAGAATGCACAAATGCGTTATCTCTTATCTACGCAGAGGTGAGATCATGAATATTGCAAAAAATACCATCTGCCTTTGGTACGATCACGATGCTGAAGAGGCTGCACGGTTTTATGCAGAAACCTTCCCAGATTCCTCAGTAGGAGCAATAGTCCTTGCCCCTGGAGATTATCCGTCAGGAAAAAAGGGAGATGTCATTACAGTCAATTTTACGGTATTGGGTATTCCATGTATTGGTTTAAATGGTGGGCCAGAATTTAAGCATAATGAAGCTTTTTCCTTTCAAGTGGCCACACAAGATCAGGAAGAAACGGACCGATACTGGAATGCGATTGTGAACAATAGTGGGCAAGAAAGTGAATGCGGCTGGTGTAAGGATAAATGGGGAGTTTCCTGGCAGATTATCCCCATGGCTTTACTTGAAGCATCTTACAGTTCAGATCCTGCAGTAGCAAAAAGGGCATTTGATGCCATGCTTAAAATGAAGAAAATTGATGTAGCAATAATTCAGGCAGCGATTCGTGGTTAAGTCATGTGGACTGATACAGCTTGTATATCTGATGTTTCCGATGAAGCGAGTCACTTTATGAATAGACATAGATTGAGCTAAATTTTAAAAATCTCGCGCTTTTTATTTGTACCGACTCAGATTTAAACTTTAATGAATTGTCAGCTTGAGTTAAACAATACTTTTATAAAAAAGCCTTTGGATTTTTAGAGCCAAGGACTCTAAATTTTCTACTATGAGCTTGGTTTTACTGGCTTTTAGGAGCTTGGTAGTGAGTAAGTTACAAACTCATTATTAATCTTTATCAAGACAGAAATTGAGAATTTTATTTATAAGTTTTATATATAAATAATAAGGATTAAAGCAGCTTAAATCATAAAATCTTGCAGCATAAAATTGTAATTGATTGAAAAGCTCAGCTTATAAATTAGCGTCATTCCTTCAAATTTTGATAGAAAAGGCTAAACCATTTTTTAAAAAACCGCGTATTATTTCTGCATTCCTTTTTAACATTGATGTTGAGACTATGATTCGCAATGACTGGACGCGTGACGAGATTCAGGCACTTTATGATCAACCACTGATGGATCTGCTATTTCAGGCACAGCAAATTCATCGTGAGCATTTTGATGCCAATACCGTACAGGTCAGCACCTTACTCTCTATTAAAACCGGTCGTTGTCCGGAAGACTGTAAATACTGTTCCCAGTCTGCCCATTACGATACAGATCTGGAAATTGAAAAAAGAGTAGAGGTACAAAAAGCCATTGCTGAAGCAAAGCAGGCGAAAGAATCAGGATCGACCCGTTTCTGTATGGGCGCAGCATGGCGGAATCCGCATGAGCGCGATATGCCTTATGTGCTGGAATTGATCCAGGAAGTAAAAAAGCTGGGTATGGAAACCTGCATGACCTTAGGTATGTTGAATGCCTCTCAGGCAGAACGTTTAAAAGATGCTGGACTGGATTATTACAATCATAACCTCGACACTTCGCGTGAATATTACGCGAATGTCATTAGCACCCGAACTTTTGACGATCGCTTAAATACTTTAGACCATGTCCGTTCAGCTGGAATTAATGTATGTAGTGGCGGGATTGTCGGGTTAGGTGAAGGTAAACAGGACCGTGTGGGATTATTATTTGAACTGGCGACGATGCCAATTCATCCGGAATCGGTACCAATTAATATGCTGGTGCCAATCGAAGGAACACCGCTCGCCGATGTAGAAAAACTGGATGTGATTGACTGGATCCGGACGATTGCCGTAGCACGTATCATCATGCCAAAAAGCTATATCCGTCTGTCGGCAGGCCGTGAATCTCTATCTGATTCTGATCAGGCCCTGGCATTCATGGCAGGTGCTAACTCACTGTTCTCAGGTGATAAATTACTGACTGCACCGAATAGTGGTGAAGGCAAGGACAAAGCCCTGTTTGCCAAACTGGGGCTAAAAGCGGAAGCACCGAAGAAAACTGGCCGCGAGCTTGCTATGGATGCCATGCAGCCTGCTTAAATTTTGCAGCTGTATATCAGGGATCATTTCGAAAGAGATGGGTCCCTTTTTTATTGAATAGATGACAAAAATAGGGAACAGGATTGATGAAAATTCTGCTCATCAGCGGCTGGGGACTGGGGACTCAGGTATTGAACGAATTTGTACAGCAGCTACAACAGCAGTTAACACCACAGCATCAGATCGAAGTCTGGGATATATTTGACCCGAATAATGCAGCAGTACTGGCAGAAAAGGTACAGGCTGCAGCTGATAAAGATGTACTGATTGGCTGGTCACTTGGTGGACAACTCGCCTTGTTATTGGCTCATGCAATCTATCAGCAGATACAAGTCGCCAAGCCTGCCATTGCCTGTATGTCAAACCCTTGCTTTGTGGCACAAGAAAACTGGCCTCATGCTATGCCCAAAGTGCAGTATGAACAATTTAAACATGTGGTGATGTTACAACCTCAACAGGCTCTAAAACGCTTCTGTGCACTGGTCACTTTGGGTTCAGTAGCACCACGAGAACGGGCAAAACATTTACAAGAGCAATTGGTAAATATTGATTTATCCTATCAGCAGACTCATCTCTATCTTTTAGAACAATTAAATTTGGTAGATATCTTAAAAAGCTATCCTGGCAAGATGCTATTTATAAATTCTGAGAACGATATGTTAGTTCCCTACAAAGTTATACAAAATATTGCACATTTCAATGTAGATCATCTGAACTTGGTAAAAATTTCAGCTGCGCACGATGCTATCCTGTTCGATACCAGTTTGGTCATTGAGCCAATCTTGCAATTTTTACAAAAACTTCCTTAATCAAAAAATCTTCGAAGGTTCGCTAGATGTTCATTTCAGAATTAAACCGTTAAGATCAGGACAGCGCTATTGTTTAGGTTATTTTCCGTGCACGATTCTTTTGATCAGCAGCATATCTGGCATCCCTATACTTCCATGAGTCATCCTTTACCTTGTTACAAGGTGAGGGCGGCACATGGTGCTGTAATTGAACTAGAAGATGGCACACAGCTGATTGATGGGATGTCGTCCTGGTGGTGCACGATTCATGGTTATAACCATCCAGAGCTGAATCAGGCGGTGCAGACCCAGTTGCAATCCATGTCACATGTGATGTTTGGTGGCCTGACCCATCAGCCAGCGATTGATCTGGCTAAATTGCTGATTGAGATTACTCCAGAGCCACTGGATCGGATTTTCTATGCCGATTCCGGTTCGGTTGCTGTGGAAGTGGCTTTGAAAATGGCGGTGCAATACTGGCATGCCCGTGGTCAGGTGCAGAAAAGCAATTTTGTGACTACTCGCTCCGGCTATCATGGCGATACCTGGAATGCCATGTCAGTCTGTGATCCGGTCACTGGCATGCACCAGATTTTTGGTTCCAGTCTGCCAAACCGTTATTTTGTTCCGGCACCACAAAGCCGCTTTGATGGGGAATGGCAAGCTGATGATATCCAGCCACTGGAACAATTGTTAGCAGAAAAGCATGAACAGATTGCAGCCATGATCATTGAACCGATTGTGCAGGGAGCAGGTGGCATGCGCCTGTATCATCCGGAATACCTGCGCCAGGTACGTCAGCTGTGTGATCGTTACAATATCCTCTTAATTCTGGATGAAATCGCGACTGGTTTTGGCCGGAGTGGCAAACTGTTTGCCTGTGAACATGCGGGTATTAGCCCAGATATTATGTGTCTGGGCAAGGCGCTGACTGGCGGTTATATGACCTTGTCAGCCACAATGACGACTGCGCATGTCGCAGAAACCATTTCCAGTGGTGAAGCAGGCGTATTTATGCATGGCCCGACCTTTATGGCGAATCCACTGGCCTGTGCAGTAGCACTCAAAAGCACCCAGCTTTTATTGTCACAGGACTGGCAGGCAAGAGTGCAACAGATTGAACAAGTATTAAAAGACCATTTACAGCCATTAAATGCCTTGCCGCAGGTTGCGGATATCCGCGTACTTGGCGCGATTGGAGTCGTGGAGTTACAGCAACCTGTTGATCTGGCTAGCTTCCAGGCAGAATGTGTACGCCGTGGCGTATGGATTCGTCCCTTTGGTCGGTTGGTCTATGTGATGCCACCATTTGTGATTTCTGCTGAACAACTTAAAACTTTACTGGTGCATATGTGCGAGATGATTCAGGCAATGGGAACAACAGTATGAAGCATCTGGAACATTTTCAGCAGCAACTGGATAATTTGAAACAGCAGGGCCAGTACCGCCAGTTTAAGCAGGGGATTTCCAGCCAGCCTTATCTTCAGCTGAATGGGATGGAGATGCTGAATCTGGCATCCAATGACTATCTTGGTCTGGCGGCTAATCTGCCGCTACGGGAAGAATTTTTTGACCTGATACCACTTGCTGAACGACAGATGAGTGCCAGTTCTTCGCGCCTGCTGACTGGAAATTTCCCGGCCTATGAACAGCTAGAGACCAGCATGGCGCAGGCTTTTGGTCGTTCGGTGCTGCTGTTTAATAGCGGCTATCATATGAATATCGGGATTCTGCCAGCATTGGCGGATAGCAAGACCATTATTATTGCCGACAAGCTGGTACATGCCAGCATCATTGATGGTATCCGTTTATCCAATGCCAATTATGTACGCTACCGGCATAATGATCTGGAACATCTACAACAGCTTTTAGTAAAGTGTCAGGCAGATGAAAATATTCAGCGCATCATTGTCGTCACTGAATCCATTTTTAGTATGGATGGTGATGAAACGGATCTCGGTGCATTGGTGGCACTCAAACAGCAATTTGATAAGGTCGTGCTGTATGTGGATGAAGCCCATGCTATTGGTGTGCGTGGTGAACGCGGGCTGGGTTGTGCCGAGCAGTATCAGGTCATAGACCAGATTGACCTGCTGGTCGGGACTTTTGGCAAAGCACTGGCTTCAGTTGGTGGCTATCTGGTCTGTCATCCGCTCGTTCGTGAATATCTGATCAACAGCATGCGTCCGCTAATTTTTAGTACTGCACAGCCCCCAATCTGTATGGCTTGGACGCATTTTATTTTCCAGAAAATGCAAGAAATGCAGGAAGAGCGCCAACAGCTTGCCAGTCTGGCTAGTCGCTGTCATCAGGGCATTCAGGCCTTGGGTTATGCTTGTCCATCCAGTTCTCAAATTGTACCGGTAATTATTGGCGATGCAGCCAAAACCGTCGCTGCAGCAGAATATTTACAGCAAAAGGGTTTTTATGTCCTGCCAGTACGTCCACCGACTGTACCTAAAAACACTTCCAGATTGCGAATCTGTTTACATCAGCAGGTCAGTCTGGTACAGCTGCAACAGTTGCAGGATGCTCTGCAGGAGTTACCACGATGAAAACTGATCAGGTCGCGCAGCGCTTTGCTCAGGCACAGTCCAGCTATGAACAGCATGCTATTGCCCAGCGTCGGGTAGCAATGGAACTGGTCCAGTATATGCAAGCGCATATTGCGGTAAATTTACAGCGTATCCTGGAAATTGGCTGTGGTTCAGGTCTGTTTACCCGCCAGCTGATGCAGCATTACAGTTTCGACCAGTTGTTTTTAAATGACCTTTATCCAGAAGTTAAACAGCATTTTGAGGAAGATGGCCGGATTTACTGGGGAATTGGCAATATCGAAACTTTGCCACTTCCACAATCGCTGGATCTGGTGGTGTCCTGTTCTGCCTTGCAATGGGTGCAGCATCTGGACGCTTTATTTGTGAAAATTCATCAGGCTTTAAATCCGTCTGGCTGGTTCTGCTTTGCCAGCTATGCACAGGACAATTTAAAAGAAATTAAAGTATTGACTGGACAGGGGCTGAAATATCGCTCACTTCCACAAATGGTTGAACTGCTGGAATCTTGTGGTTATGAGGTCCTGATGCAGGAGGAACAGCGCCTGATTCTGGAGTTTGAACATCCTCGCCAGGTACTGAAACATATCAAGGCCACCGGCGTACAAGCAACGGCAGATGGTTTCCGCTGGAGCAAATCTTCCTTACAGCTTTTTTATGAGCAATATCAACAATTCCAGCTATCAGATAGCCAGAAGTATCCTTTGACCTATCACCCGATTTATCTCATTGCACGGAAGCACCCATGAACGCAAACATCTATTTTGTCAGCGGTATAGATACCGGTATTGGCAAGACCTATGCCACCGGTTTTCTGGCCAAAATCTGGAATGCGCAGGGCATTCGTACTATTACCCAGAAGTTGATCCAGACTGGCAACACTGATCTGTCTGAAGATATCGAACAGCATCGCAAGATCATGGGCTGTGGCTTGCTGCCAGAAGATCAGCAAAAGCTGACTATGCCGGAAATTTATAGCTATCCGGCATCACCCCATCTGGCAGCACGTTTGGACCAGCGTCCAGTAGACTTTCAAAAAATTGAACAGGCCACACAGCAACTGGCCGGACAGTTTGACCGTGTTCTGCTGGAAGGAGCAGGTGGCCTGATGGTACCACTGACAGAAGACCTGCTCACCGTAGACTATATTGCCGCACAGCAGCTTCCTGTCATTCTGGTAACCTCAGGTCGTCTTGGCAGTATCAACCACACTCTGCTCAGTCTGGAACTGCTCAAACAGCGTAAGATTGAGCTGTATGCGCTGGCATTTAACCATGCCGATGATGCTCAGGATGAAGTCATTGCACAGGATACTATTCAGTATCTGCAGCAATGTTTGCAAAAGGATTTTCCAAATGCACAGTGGCTGGATATTCCGGTATTTCAGGAAATCTGAATCTCTGTTTTAGCCTGGTCGTATGGTGCTATGCAATAAAGAAAATTCATCCGGAACAGTTTCTGTTGACCTGACTTGAGCTGTCGAGAATGTGAAATTTATAGCGTACTGCAACAAAAGCCTGCCTGATCCAGACAGGGTGGTCATTCAGCTAAACTTTTTTCTGCCGGAAAATATTTTAAGTTGAAGCGTAGCTCTCTGTCTGATCCTGCTACTGTAACAAGATGAGATTCTCAATTTAGATATTATTTTTGTGGCTCGGCGCATTCCTGTTCAAAGTATGCGGTTGTACTTTTCCTGAAATGAATAAGCTCTGGAACATGAAAATTAATTTCTTATATTCAAAAATTTATAAAAATTAAGAATGAAAATAAGGCTTTCATAATAAATATATATATTATAAGGTTATAATATTAAAGTTGAGTATAATGCTTGGATTTTGATCTAAGCTCAGCCTCAATATTTCTTTACTTCGGTCAATTCGAGAGAATGTTTTGCTGAAACGTAGTGGATTACTGTTGGCATGTGCAACGCTGCTATTACAGTTTGCCGTATATTTACAGCCGCTATTACCGGAGCAATACCATATTGCCCCGGTCTGTCTCTCTATTACACATAGTCTTCTCTCACCGAAGCAGCATCAGCATGTACACGCAAGCTATCATGCGTTGATTGACCATCTGGGGGCCGAATCTGGCCATCATCATGACCATAATGAACATAACCATCAATGCCAGTACTGTACCGTATATGGGGACATTGTTCTGTCGTTTAATTTTGGTATTGATGAGGTCATTGACCGGATTCAGGTCAAGCTGAGTTTCTATAAATCGGCTTACCGACATGTCTATTTTTCCCTGCAACGGCTGTATTTGCTACCGCAAGGCAGGGCACCTCCTGTCACGCTTTAATACGCCAAGTCCGGTAAGGCATGACCTTGCCGCTATCTAAACCGTTTTAAAGAGTGAAATAACATGAACATCACAAATTTCGCATGGCTGACCCATGGCGGAGCGAAGCCGCTTAGCCTGGAAAAAGGGCAGGATGCAGATATTAAAGTCCTACAGATTTGCAACATTATGAAAATCGTATACGGCCTAAACTACAAAATAATGAAGCCATTTCAGCTGTTTAAGCTGAATTTCTTTCACCAACAACTTCTACAATAAGGTGATGACATGGATTTAGGTTTAACTGCGCTGGAACTGGCACGTATCCAATTTGCCTTTACTGTCTCCTTTCATATTATTTTCCCTGCGATTTCCATCGGTTTGGCCAGCTTTCTGGCCGTTCTGGAATGGCGCTGGCTCAAAACCCAAGATCCAGTTTACCGGGATCTGTTTAAATTCTGGATCAAAATTTTTGCATTAGCCTTCGGTATGGGGGTGGTCTCTGGTGTGGTCATGAGTTATCAGTTCGGCACCAACTGGAGTGAATTTTCCAGAGTGGCTGGAAGTGTCACTGGACCACTGCTGGCTTATGAAGTCTTGACAGCTTTTTTCCTGGAAGCCGGTTTCCTCGGTATCATGCTCTTTGGCTGGGATCGGGTCGGTCCGAAAACCCATTTTTTTGCTACGGTAATGGTTGCCCTTGGTACCTGTATTTCCATGTTCTGGATTCTGTCCTCTAATAGTTGGATGCAGACCCCCCAGGGTTTTATCATTGAAAATGGCATCATCATGCCACAGGACTGGTTTGCTATCGTGTTTAACCCGTCTTTTCCGTATCGTCTATTGCATATGGGGATTGCTGCCTTTCTTGTTTCGGCACTGCTAGTAGCGGCTACAGCTGCTTGGCATCTACTTAAAGGGCGCCGCGATGCACTGGTCAAAAAGTCTTTTTCCATGGCGATGTGGATGATTCTGGTGCTGGCACCCCTACAGGTAATTGTGGGAGATTTTCATGGTTTAAATACCCGTGAATATCAGCCAGCCAAGATTGCTGCGATTGAAGGACACTGGGAAACTAACCGTGGTGAAGGCATGCCGCTTTATCTGTTTGGTATTCCGGATATGGAAGCCGAAGAAACCAAATATGCTATCGGCATACCAAACTTGGGCAGTCTGATTTTGACCCATAGTATGGATGGTGAAGTGCAGGGTCTAAAAGATTTTGCGCCTGAAGACCGCCCAAACTCGCTGGTAGTGTTCTGGAGCTTCCGTATCATGGTCGGTTTAGGCATGCTGATGCTTTTGATGGCGCTGGCGGGTCTGATCCTGCGTAAAACGGGTGGTTTCTATGAAGCGCGCTGGTTGCACCGATTCGCCTTTTTCATGGGACCTTCTGGATTTATTGCTTTACTGGCAGGCTGGTTTACTACGGAAGTGGGCCGTCAGCCATGGGTGGTCTATGGGGTCATGCGCACTCGTGATGCACTCTCACCTGTATCAGCTGAACAGGTCGGACTTACTCTGATTATCTTTGTAGTGGTTTATTGTGTCGTATTTGGTGTTGGCATCTATTACATGCTGAAAATGATGCATAAGGGACCAGAATTTATCCATGCCCGTCCGCATACGGAGGGTGAAGTCATCCGTGCATCTAAACGTCCAATGAGTACCTTTGAGCAAAATGAAGAGGATGACCGTGCTCAACGTGATCAGGAGAATAACAAATGATTGACCTGTCATTGATCTGGATTGCGATCATCGCGCTCGGTGTACTGATGTATGTGGTACTGGATGGCTTCGACCTGGGTATAGGCATTCTGTTTCCCTTCTTTAAGGATCAGCATGAACGCGATGTGATGATGAATACCGTGGCACCGGTTTGGGATGGAAATGAAACCTGGATGGTACTCGGTGGAGCAGGTCTGTTTGCAGCCTTTCCACTGGTCTATTCAACCGTGCTGTCCGCACTATATATGCCGATTATCCTGATGGTCATCTCACTGATTTTCCGAGGAGTTGCCTTTGAATTTCGCTTTAAGGCACATCGTGGCAGGCATTGGTGGGACATCGCTTTTATTGGCGGTTCGCTTCTGACCTCTTTCTTGCAAGGCGTAATTCTTGGCGCTTATATTCAGGGCATTAAAACCACGAATGGCATTTATAGTGGTGGTGGACTGGACTGGTTGACCCCATTTTCGCTGTTTACCGGAGTAGGTGTAGTAATCCTGTATGCAACCCTAGGTTGTGGCTGGCTGATCTTTAAAACCGACCACGAGTTACAGGACAAGATGTTCCAGCTGATGCCAAAACTTATCATTGTGTTATTACTGGTCTTTGGAGCAGTTAGTCTGTATACGCCACTGGCACATCAACAGATTGCCGAGCGCTGGTTTAGTCAACCACAGATTTTCTATTTCAGTCCGGTGCCGATACTGGTTGTATTATTTACCTTTATGGCGCTGCGTGCCTGTAAACGCCGTCAGGAATTTGCACCGTTCATCTATACCTTGGCGCTGGTGATCCTGGCTTACACCGGTTTTCTCATTAGCCTTTGGCCTTATATCATTCCGCCAAGTGTTACTCTTTGGGAAGCCGCCGCACCACAAAGCAGTCAGCTGTTTTCCTTGATTGGTGCATTGATCCTCATCCCAATTATCCTGTTTTATACCGGTCTGTCTTATTGGGTGTTCCGGGATAAGGTACGGGTAGGTGATGATGGCTATCATTAGGCTTGTGGAGGAAACAGGATGAAACTGAATCGGGCAGGATGGTTTATTGTGTTATGGCTTGCAGGCTTTGTCACAATGGTTCTCATTGCAGGCTTTTTCCGCTTCCTGCTAAAGCTGGCATATTGATTGTATAGTAGGTCTCAAGATTCTACATTTTTCTTAAGACAATAAAAAACCTCCCGATGTGATGGGAGGTTTTTTTATCTTTTTTCAGCTTTAGGATTAAAATAATAATACTGTCAGGCAGGTGTTGATCTGTATTCAGGAGAAGAAGTAAAACATACAACAACCCAAACCAAACTATTAATCAGCAGAATTATAATTCTCTCCAGATTGTATTTTCATCTTTTAGTGCAACAGTAAAGTTAAACTGGTTGTCTGTAGTGACCAATAGACTGGTTGGTGTTTGCATAACTACTTTCAGCACTGTACCTTCTTCATAAATAATTGGCGTGCAGTTTTCTTTTTCCAAGGTGATTGGCTTCAGTAGTTCAATTACAGAGCTTTCCATGAGTTAACTTCCCGCGGTTATTATGTTTACTATTCATTCAAGGATAGCATAATTTTTCTTTGTTATTTAATAGTTTTTGCAAAATGAAAAATTGGAATGATCCCTTTCAATAGTGCATATCGCTGTAGTGTAGGATGGAAAATAACCATATATCGTATCTGTTCTGTACAGGCTTGTTAACTGATGTTAAAACCAACAAAGGATGGATCACAGGATTCGTCACATAAGTATTCAGTTAACTACATACATAATGATTCATGCTTATAAATAGATTGATAAAAATAAGCAGTTTTCAGGCAGATATTTTTTTGATCAGGTTGAAAAACCTGTTGTGAACTGCTTTACACTGCTGCAGATTTCATCATGATTGATTGACCTGAGGTCTACTAAAAATAAGGAGCATGCAAAGGACATGTTTAAGTCTTTCTTTCCAAAACCCGTCTGGTTTTTTCTCAGCGTGGTGGTGTGGTTCTTTATCAACCTCGCGATCTGGCATAGTGGAGGTTCAAGCTGGGGCAGTTATGTGGGTTTTAGCGAAGGCTACCATGAAGCGACGATGGCGATTGATATCAGCCGTTTCTGGTCACAGAAATTCCTGTGGTTCTATCTCTGGTTCCTGACTGCAACTGCGCTTTTTGCAGGATTCTGGTATGTGGTAGCGCGCCATCCCTGGCAGCGCTGGTCGGTGTGGGGTTCGGCCTTTATCCTGTTCAATATCTGGTTTGGAGTTCAGGTCAATGTTGTGCTGAATGAATGGTACAGTCCGTTCTATGACCAGATCCAAAAGATGCTGACCAGTGGTGGTGGGGACGTAACTTTGCTCTATCAGGGCGCATTGGTCTTTATCTATATCGCGATGATCTATGTCACCCTGGCAGTATTTAACATGTTCTTTGTCAGTCATTATGTGTTCCGCTGGCGGACAGCAATGAATGATTACTATACGGCTTACTGGGAAAAGCTGCGGCATATTGAGGGGGCGTCACAGCGTATTCAGGAAGATACCATGCGCTTTGCTCGCAGCACTGAAGAACTTGGCGTTTCCTTTATTGAATCGTTTATGTTGCTGATGGCTTTTTTGCCAGTTCTGTACAAGCTTTCAAGTCACGTCAAGACCTTACCGATTGTGGGTGAGATTAGTCACGCGCTGGTCTGGGCATCCTTGGGCTGGGCGGTCTTTGGTACAGTGGTATTAATGGTCGTTGGTATGAAACTGCCAGGACTGGAGTTTAATAACCAGAAAGTCGAAGCGGCTTACCGTAAAGAACTGGTATATGGGGAAGATCATGCCGAACGTGCCCAGCCATTGACACTAAAAGAGCTGTTTAGCCGGGTGCGCTGGAATTATTTCCGCCTGTATTTCCACTATGCCTATTTCAATATGGTACGGATCTGGTATTTGCAGCTCGACAATATCTATGGCCTGTTTGTGCTATTTCCGAGTATTGCAGCGGGAGCAATTACTTTGGGTCTGATGATGCAGATCCTGAATGTGTTTAATAAGGTCCGTGAATCATTCCAGTACCTGATTTTGTCTTGGCCAAAGATTATCGAGTTAATGTCGATCTACAAGCGTCTGAAAGCGTTTGAATCTCATATTCATTAAAAAATAGTGTTTGGTATTTTAAAAAGACCAGCCTTATGGCGGGTCTTTTTTATATCAACTCAGGATTGGCCGGAGTATCCGATGAACGGTCAATTATAGGCAAAATATTTGTAAAACCTCCCAATTTGGGGATATTCAGTGAATATTCGCTTGACTAGAATCCTAAGGGCCAAACGTGTTTGGTACTTAATTTTCAACCCCGCTGACGTATAAAAATAATAAATGTACGTTGATGAAAATTAAGTATTTTAATGCTCATAAACTGAATGTGGATGGTGGAGAGTGGTTTGCTATACAAGTATAAAAGCTCGATCCAGCCTGCCAGATGAGTGACCAAAGAAGTACGTACTTCCTTCTTTGGTCTTTTTTCTTGAGCAGGTTTTATCTCAAAAATAATACTGCACCACATGAAAGTTAATGCAAATAATTTCAAAAATAACCATTAAAATGTCTCATAGTTATCATTTTTGATATTTTTAAATTTGAAAATAATTCTATTAATCAGATGCTTGTATTTGTTGTTTGCACAGTTTTGCATTATTTTATGTGAATGCTTTGGGTTGAGATATCTACGGTGAAACTGAAAGTATTTTTATTGATAACAATAACAATGAGCTTGGCAGCATGTAATAGCATGCAAGGCGCAAAGAAAAATATATTACATCCTTTTCACAGTCCCCAGGAACTGATTGTGAAACGGGGCATCAATCAGCCAGATGGCAAGGCGAAAGACTATGTCTATCTATGGGATCAACAACAGCGCCATAATACCACTCAGGCCATGTATCCACGTTCCGTCATGACGCAATATTGCCATGAACAGGGGGGTAAGTTATCCCTGCTATATAAGAGCAAATTTGGTCTGGTGAATGATTCTGCCCAGCGTACACGTCTCGCTGCAAATCAAGGTGTTGTACAGGGAATCGGTGCCTATAAATGTACGATGGGTGATCTTGCGGAAAGCTGGATTGTGTCGATTGAACCTGTTGCGGAACGTCAGGCAGAAAATAATAGCAAGACCCGTAGCGTTCGGTTACTGACCCGACTCATGAAAACAGCTGAAGCACATAATTTTTATCAGGCGGCTGCGAGCACTGCGAAGACAGCCAAGAAACAGGTCAATGTGGTGAAGGCAACGGCTACTGCCAAAACGTCTGTAGCAGCAAAACCAACGGCAGAACAGAAAGACCACGATCGTAAAGAGCTTGAGCGCAAAGAACTGGCCAAAGCCGAAGTCGAGAAGAAAGAGCCTAAGCCGGTGACAGTCACCACTCCACGTGCGAGTGTGAACGAAACCCCACAACAGCAGCAAATGAAGCTGTATGTGACTGCCCGGCGTGACATTAATAATGGTAGAAATTTGAATAATGCCTGTAATAATGCCCAGCGTGCTTATAACTATGGCAAGCAGCAAGGCACAGAAGGAACGCGGGTTTATACTGAATCCGGTATGTTGGTGGCGCGTTGTCTGACCAGTATTTCGACGTATAGCAGCCGTTTTCCAAATGCCAAAGGACAGGCTCAACGCGTCCTGAACGGACTGGCATCGCAATATAATCATGCGGGTGCAAAGAATATGTTGAAACAGCTCAATTAAAAGAATCTGACTTTAATCGATAAGAATGCCACGCTTTAGAAACGTGGCATTTTTATTTTGAAACTGGGTGAATGCCTAGCGTAATCAACGTGCCAAGTACTTTGCTAAAAATCAGATTGATTTTGCAATGCAATAACAGATGAACTGTTATGCTTTGTGGTACAAAGGGCAAACTGTTCATCGGAGTTTGCTTATGTCTCGCCATGTTTCCCCTGTAAGCCACAGATTTTCCCAAATCGTTCGTTCTGCGCTGATGGCAACTGTCTTGTTGGGAGTAGTGCAAATAGCAAATGCAGGCCCAACGGTCGATCAGCTCAGTAATTGTCTGGAGAGGTCTACTACAACTGCCGATAAAACCACGGTGATGCAATGGACCTTTGTAGCCTTGTCTGCACATCCGGACTTGAAAGCTTATAGCAATGTATCCGCCCAGCAGAAGGAAAGTCTGGATAAAAATCTGGCTTCAGTATTACAGCGTATTTTAGTTGAGCAATGTTCGGCACAAACCAAAGCGGTGATTCAGGCAGAAGGTCTGGAGGCTGTGGGGAATAGTTTTCAGGGACTCGGACGTAGTACGGGTGAGGAAATTTTAAAGAATCCTGAAATCAACAATCAGCTTAAAGGTATATTGCGTTATGTAGATTTGAATAAGCTGGTAACCACATTTTTAACGCCAGATATTTGGAATAAGTTGGGTTCGATAAGAGGGAATTAACGTATCTGTAAGACTTACTTGAATATTGCAATAACAATTCTAATGAGTCCGTAAATGGGATAGAAAATAAATTCGATACCATTTGGTAATCCTGATCCTCGCTGTTTTCTGCGAGGTTCGGGCTGCATTCTAGATAGCCATTTATGGCATTTTGGAATCAATAGCAAAATGGTAATGACCAGTGCAAATATGCCAATGGCAATTTGGATAAGGAAGAGCAAAAGTTTGGGTGTCATTTTTGTTTTTCTTAAATGTTTTTGATTTTATAGCATAAATATTAATCATCTCACAATTTTTAAGACCTCTCCCTAACCCTCATCCTTTCTTGCGCTTCGTCTTAAAAGAAGTGCTTTAAAACTTGCTCAGGAGAGGGAGGCTTTTAATAATCCTCTCCCTAGCCCTCTCCTTTAATAAAGGAGAGGGAACTGCGCGTATCTAATGGATTACGTGACAAAGTCTCCCTTTTTTAAAGGGAGATTTAGAGGGATTTAAATTCACGTATAAAAAATGACTTTGACAGTTGAACGCGCCCTAAGTCTTCGAGTTTGGCGAAAGAGGATACTTTTTTGATGGTCATATTCTTAAATGGCTTTCATACAATAGTTGAACTTTTTAAACTTGCTGATTGGTATTGATAAATGTTAAATAAAAGTATCTAAGTTCATAATAAAGTCAAAATGTCAGAAGAACCAAAGACAATTCTCAATCAAAAAAGTTTTAAATGTCCTCATTGTGGAGCTTTTGCTTATATGGAGTGGAATAACTTATATGTTATTTCACAAGATCCAGTGGGTAATGATTTTTATATTAGAACAAGGGTACATCAAGCTAATTGTGCTTCATGTGATAATAACAATATATGGTATAACCATGCGCCAGAGATGGATTGGTTGCCTCCAAATAATTTTCATGAGCCAAGAGATAATAATGAATTAACTAGATTGTATCCTATTCAAGAGATTGCGAATAAGGATATTCCAAATGCCAATGCTGATATGCCCGAAAATGTGAAAAAACTTTATATAGAGGCAGCCTTAATTTTTGAATTATCACCCCGTTCAGCTGCAGCATTGATTCGTTTAGCATTAGAAAAATTATGTCATCATTTAGATGTGAAGAGGAAAAATATTAAAGAGTCGATCGAAGAATTAGCAAAACAACAAATTATCCCAATAAAAGTTGCCCAAGCTGCAGATAATATTAGATTAATTGGTAACGCAAATGTTCATCCAGGAATTATTTGTGACGAAGTTCTAGAAGATATTAATCCAGCTATTTTCACCTATATAAATTTAATAGTGGATTATGCAATTACAAAGCCAAAGGAAATAGAGGAGATAAATGCACTATTTCCTGAACAAAAAAGAGCTTCAATTTAAATGTAAAAAAACCCGCTTTAAAGCGGGTTTCTTTATAAAGAAAGATCAAATCAACCAATCAACTTCTTCATCAATTCATTTACTTGCGCAGGGTTAGCTTTACCTTTTGCTGCTTTCATCACTTGACCAACAAGACCATTGAACGCTTTCTCTTTACCAGATTTGTACTCTTCAACCATCTTCTCGTTCGCAGCAAGCACTTCCTTAATAATCGCTTCAATTGCGCCTGTATCAGTTTCCTGTTTCAAGCCTTTTTCCGCAATAATCTCGTCCGCAGATTTGCCTTCGTCCCACATAAAGCCGAATACTTGTTTCGCAATCTTACCGTTAATCGTATTATCCACAATACGTGCGATCATACCGCCAAGTTTTTCAGCAGATACAGGCGATTCAGCTAAGTCTAAGCCTGCTTTGTTTAAAGCCCCTGAGAATTCGCCCATCACCCAGTTTGCAGACACTTTACCTTGTGCAGCACCGCCAGCAGCTTTAACGACTTCCTCATAAAATTCTGACATTTCACGAGTCAATGTAAGAACGTGAGCATCGTACTCAGTCACACCAAAGTCTGCCACGAAACGCGCACGACGTGCCGCAGGAAGCTCAGGCATGGTTGCTTTAATCGCTTCGATTTGCTCATCCGCAATCACCACGGGCAACAAGTCTGGGTCAGGGAAGTAGCGGTAATCGTTCGCTTCTTCTTTCGAACGCATAGAACGCGTTTCCATTTTTACAGGGTCGAACAAACGTGTTTCTTGGTCAATCGTACCGTCCCATTCCAGGATTTCCATTTGACGTTCAATTTCAACATTGATCGCTTGCTCAATGAAACGGAATGAGTTGAGGTTTTTCAATTCGCAACGTGTACCGAAGGGTTGACCCGGACGACGTAAAGACACGTTACAATCAGCACGGAATGAACCTTCCGCCATGTTACCATCAGAGATGCCTAACCAACGCACAAGTGTGTGAATCGCTTTAATGTAGGCAACCGCTTCTTCCACAGAACGCATATCGGGTTCAGATACGATTTCAAGTAAAGGTGTACCTGCACGGTTTAAATCGATGCCTGACATGCCTTCAAACTGGTCATGAATCGATTTGCCAGCATCTTCCTCAAGGTGAGCACGCGTCACACCAATACGTTTGGTTGTGCCATCTTCAAGCTGGATGTCGATATGACCCAAACCCACAATCGGGTTGTCCATCTGGCTGATTTGGTAGCCTTTTGGAGAGTCTGGATAGAAGTAGTTTTTACGGGCAAATACAGAAGCCTGGTCGATGTAAGCGTCAATCCCCAGACCAAAGCGAATCGCAAGATCAACCACTTCTTTGTTTAATACTGGCAATACGCCCGGCATCGCCAAATCTACAAGGCTGGCCTGAGTGTTAGGATCATTACCAAATTCAGTTGATGAACCCGAGAAGATTTTAGATTTGGTCGCAAGCTGAGTGTGAATCTCGATACCAATCACCACTTCCCAACCATCAATCAGGTTAGATTTTGGTTTAGCGTTGTTCTTCGCCATTATGCATTCTCCTCAGCAATTGCAGCGCGTTTTGTATGCCAATCTGTTGCTTGTTGATACTGGTGTACCACAGACAACAGTTGAGATTCTGACCAGTAGTTACCAATCAGCTGTAAGCCAACCGGCAAGTTGTTATGGTCAAAACCAACAGGCGCGTTAATCGCAGGAAGACCTGCCAGGTTTACCGCAAGCGTATAAATATCGCCCAGATACATTTCAACTGGAGTCAAATCCGCACCGATTTTATATGCTGTAGTTGGCGCAGATGGGGCAGCGATGACATCGACAGATTCGAATGCTTTCAAGAAGTCTTGTTGAATCAAGCGACGTACTTTCTGTGCTTTTACATAATATGCATCGTAATAACCAGCAGACAGGGCATAGGTACCAATCAGGATACGACGCTGAACTTCAGCACCGAAACCTTCTGAACGGGAACGTTTATACAGGTCGAGAAGATCTTTAGGCTCTTCACAACGGTAGCCATAACGAACGCCGTCATAACGAGACAGGTTTGAAGAAGCTTCGGCAGGTGCGATCAGGTAATACGTTGGAACATAGGCTTCTGTCATGTCGAGATCAATCTCAACCAGCGTTGCGCCCATTTCTTCCAGTTTTTTTAAGGATTCTTCAACGCGTGCTTTTACATCAGCGGCAAGACCTTCAACATTGAAGTACTGTTTTGGAATACCAATACGTAGGCCTTTCACAGAGGTGCCGTTCAGGTTTGCTACATAATCATCCACTTCTTTTTCCATTGAAGTAGAGTCTTTAGCATCGTGACCGGCCATGACATTCATCAGGTAAGCACAGTCTTCCGCAGAACGTGCCATTGGACCACCTTGATCCAGTGATGATGCGTACGCGATCATACCGAAACGCGATACACGGCCATAAGTCGGTTTCAGACCAGTCAGACCACAGAAAGAGGCTGGCTGACGGATCGAACCACCAGTATCAGTACCGGTTGCAAATGGTGCCAGATCAGCCGCTACAACCGCAGCAGAACCGCCTGAAGAACCGCCCGGAACATGATCCAGTGCCCAAGGGTTTTTGGTCGCGCCAAAGTAAGATGATTCGGAAGTTGAACCCATGGCGAATTCGTCCATGTTCACTTTACCAAGCGTCACCAGGCCCGCAGCTGTACCTTTCGCTACAACGGTCGCGTCGTAAGGAGAGATAAAATTGTCCAGCATTTTAGAACCAGCAGTCGTTTTAATGCCTTGGGTACAGAAGATGTCTTTATGTGCAATTGGCACACCAGTCAGCACATTTGCGCTACCAGCACGACGCAGTGCGTCAGCAGCATCGGCTTGTGCCAGTGCTTGCTCAGCGGTCACAGTCACGTATGACTTCACTTGAGCATCCACTTTTTCGATGCGTTTTAAGTAATGTTCAGTCAATTCGCGTGATGAAAATTTAGCATTGGCCAAACCTTCGGTAAGTTCACGAATTGATAGGCGGTGTAAATCTGTCATGAGAAATAATTCTTTACGTTTAATTTAATAAAAAGATTGAACTGGATATTAATTACTCAATCACGCGTGGGACGAGATACAAACCGTCCTGTACAGCTGGCGCAACTGCCTGATATTCATCACGGTGATTACTTTCACTCACTACATCTTCACGTAATGGCTGAGGATGGTCGAAAGGGCTTTTTAATGGTTCAACACCGTCAGTATTGATACCTTTCAGCGTTTCCATCATGCCTAAAATTTTATTTAAACTTTGAGCATATTCAGCAGATTGCGTATCATTCAGAGATAATCGTGCAAGGTTCGCAATAGCTGAAACTGTTTCTGCATTTAAATCTGCAGAATGCTGTGCATCCGATGTAGACATAACATTACCTAATCAGTATTAAAAAAAAATCAAATTATCATGCGTTATGATAAGCGATTGACTTGTCCAAAGCATCACATTTAGTTAAAGTTGCCACCTTGCGTCCATATAAAGTTTAATTGAGAACGTCCCCGTGATTCTAAAACGACTAATAGGCTTGTTTTCGCCAGATCTAGCCATTGATTTAGGTACTGCAAATACACTTATTTATGCGCCAGGACGAGGCATTATATTAAATGAACCGACGGTTGTAGCAATCCGTCATAGTGGTTCACAAAAAATTGTTGCTGCCGTAGGTCTTGACGCGAAACAAATGCTTGGTCGTACCCCGGCAAATATTTCAGCAATCCGCCCGATGAAAGATGGCGTGATTGCAGACTTTGAAGTCACTGAAACCATGTTGAATCAGTTCATCGGCAAGGTTCACGAAAAACGTTTATTCCCGCCTGCACCACGTGTTGTGGTGTGTGTTCCATGTAAATCTACTCTGGTTGAACGTCGTGCGATCCGTGAAGCCGTGTATAACGCTGGCGCGCGTGAAGTACGTTTGATTGAAGAACCGATGGCAGCTGCAATTGGCGCTGGCATGCCGGTAGAGCAGGCATGTGGTTCAATGGTTGTGGACGTGGGCGGTGGTACAACAGAAATCGCGATCATCTCACTGCAGGGCTGTGTCTATGCAGACTCATTGCGTATTGGCGGTGATGTATTTGATGAACAGATCATTAACTACGTGCGTAAAGCACATGGTTGCGTGATCGGTGAAACGACTGCCGAAATTATTAAAAAAGAAGTCGGTATGGCGCTTCCGGATGAAGGTGCAAAACCACTGGAAATTGAAGTTCGTGGTCGTAATCTGGCTGAAGGTGTACCGCGTGCAATTACGGTGACTTCTGATGAAGTGACTCAGGCAATTTCTGACCCATTGCAATATATCGTGTCTGCTGTGAAATCTGCACTGGAGCAAACCCCTCCTGAACTGTCTTCAGACATTGCTGAGCGCGGGATCGTATTGACGGGTGGTGGTGCATTACTACGTAACCTGGACAAGCTTCTTGCTAAAGAAACTGGTCTTCCTGTCGTGGTTGCAGAAGATCCGCTGTCATGTGTAACACGTGGTGGCGGTAAGGTTCTCGAATTCTTCGATAACCCAAATCATGACATGTTATTCGTAGGCTAAGAACAGGACACGGCGGGTGCAAACACATCTGTTTTCTCGACAACCGCCATCTTTTCGCTCATTCATCATTGCGTTGGTGACCTGTCTGGTGGTGCTTTTCTTTGATTGGCGCATGCCTCATCTGGTTCAACCTGCAAGGGATGTGCTGAATGCGGCATATAATCCGATATATGCTGTGGCCAGTTATCCTGTATTGTCGCGAGAATGGCTGAATCAACAAACCAAGTCTGAAGCACAACTGCGTCGTGAAAATACCGCGATGCAGGCTGAGCTGTTACAGGCGCAGGTACGCTTACAGAAAATTTCTGAACTGTCTGCTGAAAATACCCGTCTGCGCGGGCTACTGGACACGCCTTTAATTATTGATGGACGTATGGAAATTGCAGAAGTGATTGGTACTGATGCCGATCCGCTACGTCATATCATCGTGATTAACCGGGGTTCTAACAGCCACCTACGGATAGGGCAGACTGTGCTGGATGACAAGGGGATCATGGGACAGATCATTAGTGTCTATCCGCACAGTAGCCGTGTCATGCTGCTCTCAGATAAAGAACATTCACTTTCAGTACGTCTGGAACACACCGGCATGCGTGCCATCGTCTCGGGGACGGGTGATCTTGGGCGTCTGAAAATGGAATATGTACCGACCAGTGCCAACATCAAAGTCGGTGAAAAAGTTTATAGCTCAGGTTTGGGACAGCATTTCCCCGCAGGTTATCTGGTTGGCACCGTCTCTAAAGTACAACGTCATAATTCAGGTGAATTTGCCCAGATTGATGTGATTCCGGCAGCACAGCTGGCTGGTGGTCATCATGTGGTGGTACTGTTCTCTGATTCATTAGCGATGGAGCAGCCACATGTCGATCGCTAAAATGCAGTCCAGAACCCATCGGGATCCCTTGTTCCCGATTATTATTTCAGTAATTTTTGCCTCGGTTCTGGTGGTCTATCCTTTATCTTATTCGCTCTCTGGCTGGCGTCCGCAGTTTATGCTGATGGTGATGCTGTTCTGGGTACTCTGCCAGCCGACCTGGTGTGGGATCTGGTTTGCGTTCAGTACCGGGATTTTGCTGGATCTGCTATTGGATGCACCTTTGGGTCTGAATGCGCTGAGTTTTATTATTATTGCCTTTATGGCGCGCTTCCTGACCCGTGAGCGCCGTATCCTGACTTTTAGCAATCTTTGGATTATTGCTACATTGGCACTCGTTGCCCATCTGATGCTGACCTTCTTTGCTCAGATCATTAGCGGCGTGCAGTTCTCGATTCCACGTCACTGGCTACCGATACTGACTAGCGTTATGGTATGGCCTGTTCTATATTATCTGCTCAGAAAATGGCGCATCTGATTCTGGCCTCCAGTTCACCTCGACGCCGTGAACTGCTGCAACAGTTGGGACTGGAGTTCGAGATTTACAGTCCTGATATTGACGAATCCGTATTGCCCAATGAGTCAGTTACGGCTTATGTTGAGCGTTTGGCACGTGCCAAAGCGGATGCCGTGGCCGAGCGTTATCCAGATGCAATTATCATTGCCGCGGACACCAGTTTGGGGGTTGATAACGAGATTCTGGGTAAGCCTGAATCCAAACAGCATGCCTTTGTAATGTGGGCTAAAATATCAGGCCGTAAACATGATGTATTTAGCGGTGTCTGCGTACGCACAAAAAATGAAAAATACAGTATAGTGGTAAGAACACAGGTTGAATTTCAATCACTCACCACCCATGATATGGAAATTTATTGGGCGACTGGTGAACCGGTAGGCAAGGCAGGCGGTTATGCCATTCAAGGCATTGCAGCACGTTATATCCCCGCGATTCAGGGGAGCTACTCTAATGTAGTCGGTTTGCCCCTATATGAAACGGTACAGTTATTACAGACGGTTAAAGCACTAAATTAACTGCTGAAAAAAGAATTCTTATAATGTTTTGAGTGTTGTTATGTCTGACGAGTTATTGATTAACTTCACACCGATGGAATGTCGTGTGGCGTTAATCGAAAACGGCACGGTGAACGAACTGTTCATCGAGCGTACCGCGAAGCGCGGTCTGGTGGGGAACGTATATAAAGGCAAAGTGGTCCGTGTCCTGCCAGGGATGCAGGCTGCTTTTGTCGATATTGGTCTGTCACGTACTGCTTTTTTGCATATCAATGATATGGTCTGGCCGCGTCAGCAGCCGACACCGAATGTGTTTGAATTACTGCAGCCAGGTCAGATTCTGACGGTGCAGGTGATGAAAGACATGCTCGGGACCAAAGGCGCACGTCTTTCAACTGATCTCTCCATTCCTTCACGTTACCTGGTTTTGATGCCTTATGGCAATCATATTGGCGTATCGCAACGAATTGAATCTGAAGAAGAACGTAACCGTTTACGTTCGATTATTGAACGGATTCAGGCTCAGCATAAACTGCCCGGTTCGGTGATTGTCCGTACTGCGGCAGAAGGCATTGATGAAGCTGAAATTGCCCAGGACATGGCTTATCTGGCTAAGCTTTGGGACTACATTCAGCGCAAACAGAAGAGCATTGCCGTTCCATCACTGATCTTTGAAGAACTGCCGCTGCCACAGCGTGTGATTCGCGATCTGGCCAATGAAAACACTGCCAAAATCTATGTCGATTCACGTGAAATCCACGGCAAACTGAAAGAGTTTGTTAAAGAATTTGTGCCAAGCATGAATGATCGTTTGCTGCACTATCCAGGCGAGCGCCCGATTTTTGACTTATATAATGTTGAAGATGATATCCAGAAGGCTCTACAAACCCGTGTGGCACTGAAATCTGGTGGCTATCTGATGATTGATCAGACTGAGGCCATGACCACGATTGATGTCAATACCGGTTCCTATGTCGGCGGTCGTTCACTGGAAGATACCGTTTTTAAAACCAACATGGAAGCGACTGAGGTGATTGCACGTCAGTTACGACTGCGTAATCTGGGTGGGATCATTATTATTGATTTCATTGACATGCAGGAAGCACAGCATCGTGACGAAGTGATGAACCAGTTCGAAAAAATGCTGGAACGTGATCATGCCAAAACCAAGATTACCCAGGTATCTGAACTGGGTCTGGTCGAAATGACGCGTAAACGTACCCGTGAATCTCTAGAACACCTGTTATGTGAATCCTGTCCAACCTGTCAAGGACGTGGATATGTCAAAACAGCAGAATCAGTGTGTTACGAAATATTCCGTGAAATTTTACGTTACGCACGCGCTTATCAATCACAAAGTGGATTTACTGTAGTGGCACATCCGTCAGTGATTGATCGACTGCTGACTGCAGAAGCCCCGGCTGTGGCGGATCTGGAACACTTTATTGATCGCGTGATTAAGTTCCAGGTTGAAAATTTATATACGCAAGAGCAATACGATATCATTCTCAGCTGAAATTGTAACAGAATATCGTAAAACCCTTGTTACAACTGGAATTTTACAAGCGCAGGTGAATTCTGAATACTAGACACATCCAGTAGCCAAAGCCAATCTCCCAATATTTTGGCTTAGCAAAAAATGAGGTGTGTCATGAGTATAAGTAAAGCAGTTATTAATAAGGGTCTAAAACACGTGCTTGAACCGAAAACTGTCCACGCGGGATACATTGTGGACGAACGCGGCAATGAAGTTCAGATTACTTCATCTATGATCCGTACGGTCTGCCATCAGCTATTAAAACAATGTCGTACTGTGAAAAGTTAAAATTTGAATATTGCTTGATTGATTTGAATAAAAAATAATCAAATAAAAATAAAGGGGCACCATATGCCCCTTTATTATTGCATGAAATTATTGGCAAAAATGTTCATACTTATTTTTGCATAGAAACTTAGTTTTGGTTTTAGTCTTCATCGCAGTCTAACTTACTGCTGCGAGCTTTGGGGTTTTGCCACCATCGACAATCCGTTCAAAACGCTGGATTTCGTCCTCAAGATGAGTAAGGAGATTCTGCATTTTAGGCAGGGAATTACGGCAGGCGGTCAGACCTACTTCAAGTTTGTCTAAATAACTGGTCATGGTGATATTGAGTGCCTGACCATCGAGCACGATAGAGGCAGGGTAGAGAGCTTCCAGACGGGCACCATTCCAGTACAGCGGTTCTTGTGGACCTGGAACATTGGAAATCACCAGATTAAATGCCTGGCGTTTTGGCATCAGACCTGATGCAATATTTAAACCTGCAGCCCCATAAACAAAAGCACTATAGTTCAGAATCTGATTGGCATTCATACGCTTAAAACGTTCTTTGGCATTCAGTACGCTACGACGTACGATCTTGAGACGTTCTAAGGGATCTTCCTTATGCGTACCCAGATTCGCCAGAATCATGGTAATACGGTTTGATACATCAGAGTCATCAGAACGTACAGAAGCCGGTACCATGGCAATCAACGGTTTCTTCGGTAGAGCCTCTTGGCTGATTAAATATTCACGTAAGGCACCGGAACAGATTGCCAGCACGATATCGTTAATGGTTACACCCAAGGCTTTAGAAATACGACGAAGACGCTCAAATTCAAAGGATTGCGCAGCAAATCGGCGTGATGCACTGACACGTTGATTTAGAATGGATGAAGGGGCCTGGAAACTGGAGACATAATCAGGATTACGTCCCATGTCTTTTAATACAGTTTGCGACAGCTCATAGATGACACGCGGAGTAGATTCCAGCTGTCCTTTCAGCGTAGATAAAACGCCTTTAATGCGACTAACTTTTGGTGCTTTCAGGCGCTTGGCACGTGGTCCTTCTACACACCATGGTGGCACAATACTTTTTCCATGTGGATCATGAGACAGTGATTTCTCTACCAGACGCATACCCGCAATGCCATCGACCATGGCATGGTGGATTTTAAAATACATCGCGAAACGATTACCTTCTATTCCTTCAATGATATGACAGGTCCAGAGTGGTTTGGCACGGTCAATCAGAGCACTATGTTCCTGTGAAATATAGGTGAGTAATTCACGGATGCGACCCGGTTTTGGCAGGGCAATATGCCGGAAATGATGATCCAGATCGAACTGTTGATCTTCGTCCCAGAACAAGCCATTTAAATAATTATTGAAAGGTGGGATTGGAATAGATTTGGAAGTGCGGATATCACGCACCAATTCCTGAATAAAAGTTGCCGGTGCATTATCGGGAATCTGAAATAAAAAAAGACCACCTACATGCATAGGTTGCTGCCGTTTCTCTAAAGATAAAAAAATAAGATCAATTGGATGTAATGGACGCATAGCGTGGATTGCCTCACTGCACTCTATATGGCTGTTCTCTATCTGAAAAGCCTTGTTAGAATTATTGCTTTAGTAAAGAAAGTATAGCTGTTTTAACGTAGAAATGAACTGCTTAATCTTAATCTGTTAAGTTAAAAAGTAATAATTGACATGGAGGTTTATATCTTCCTAAGTTTTTGAAATGTGAAAATTTTAGTTTTTAAAGCTACTGCTGAAAATACATTTTTTAGGTCTGGTGGGAGTATAACTGAATAATTATGCATCATTAAAAGAATGGTATTGAGTTCAATTTCACATTTTTTTGCAAATAAATCTATTCAATAACATTTTATAAATTCTTTGATAATCCTCAGGATCTTTCCTGATGAATGGTAAAAGAGGAGACTTTAAATCTTGTCACCAAATGTAAGAATCGTAGTTAAAAAGGCTATCCTGATTCAGGATAGCCTCTTACAAATATACACAGTCTGATTTAATTTTACTTTTTCAGGTTGCCTGCATGTAAGCCGCATTCTTTATGTGTTGCTTCTTCCCACCACCAGCGACCTTCACGTTCATGCTGGTTCGGTAAAATGGGACGAGTACATGGTTCACAGCCAATAGAAATAAATCCTTTCTCATGCAATGGGTTATATGGAATTTCCATCATACGGATATAACTCCATACATCGGCACTCGACCAGTTGGCAAGTGGATTGTATTTAATCAGCTGTTTACCGGGACCTGAAAAACCTGGATCTGCTTGAACCACCGGAATTTCATTCCGTGTACCCGGGCTCTGGTCTTTACGCTGACCGGTAATCCAGCCATCAAGTGTTGCAAGTTTTTTTCGTAATGGTTGAACCTTTCGGATGCCACAACATTCCTGATGACCATCTTGATAGAAACTGAACATCCCTTTACGAGTAGTCAAATTTTCAATGGCTTCACGTTCAGGAAAACAGATTTCAATATCAATATTATAGTGTTTTCGAACTTGTTCGATAAATTGATAGGTTTCAGCGTGCAAGCGGCCTGTATCCAGACTAAAGACACGGAAAGGTTTACCGAGGTGGGAAGCCATGTCAATCAGTACAACATCTTCTGCACCAGAAAATGAAATGGCAATTTCACCTGGTTGATTCAGGGCAAGTGCCAAAATTTCACTTGGAGATTTATCAGCATATTCAGATGCAAGCGCATCCACAATATCAATAGTAGGAATAGTAGTCATGAGAATCCTGGCGATATAGGCTTGGAATGACTCTGCCTATATTAATTAATTTCACATGTATTTTAATAGAAGAGAATTAGTAGGCTTATCACTAAAAAATAAATACTTATGAAAAAAATAGATTTAAAAAAGAACAATGCAAAATATGAATCTTCAGCTATGATATGGAAAATTTTTTAGATGATAACTGAGGGGAATATTCATGGAAGTCGTATGTCTGGATCTTGAAGGTGTATTAGTTCCTGAAATTTGGATTAATTTTGCAAAGAAAACAGGCATTAAAGCGCTTGAAGCAACGACTCGTGATATTCCTGACTATGATGTGTTGATGACACAACGTCTGAATATTCTGAAAGAGCATGGCTTGGGTCTGAATGATATTCAGGAAGTGATTGCAGATATGGGGCCATTTGAAGGCGCCAAAGAATTTGTAGAATGGGTAAGCACTCATTTCCAACTGATTATTTTATCTGATACTTTCTATGAATTTGCGCATCCTTTAATGAAGCAGTTGGGCTGGCCAACAATTTTCTGTCATAAACTTGAAACTGATGAAAAAGGCATGATCACCGCGTACAAACTGCGTCAGCCAGATCAAAAACGTCAAGCGGTAAAAGCATTACATGGCCTGAACTTCCGTGTGATCGCAGCAGGGGATTCTTATAATGATACAACCATGCTGGGTGAAGCGGATCACGGTTTCCTGTTTGATGCACCGGAAAATGTGATTGCTGAATTCCCGCAATTCCCACCGATTCATGGTTATGCAGCGTTGAAAGAAGCCATCCGTAATGCTTCAATCCGTAATATTCCAGCTTAAGTGTTAAAAGCTGAATGAAATAAAAAAGGCGCTTGAGGCGCCTTTTTTATTTTGAGGATATAGCCTGAATTAGAAGCGGTAACCGATCTTTATGCCATATGCCCATGCATTATTATCTTCAAATTCACCTAATGGATTTCCTCCTGTCTGTGCAGTCGCATCACCTAACCAAAGGTGTTTTACACCAGCCTGGATAAAGTAATTTGCAGCAGGGCTATATTGAGCACCTAGACCTAAACTCCAATAGCCTTCAGTTGGGCCAAGTGTTGTCACAGGATTACCTGCACCTGAATCCCAGCCTACTGAAGTAGATGCTGACCATTTGTCATTAAACTTATGACCGACACCGATATTTGCAGACCATTGATCGTCAGAGTAATCGATAAGATTATTCCCTGAATTAGCTTTTAAGAATACAGGAGTTACAGCAAATTGATCCCAATGTACCCAACGTATATTAGCAAAAGCGATGGTATTTTGTGCAACACCAGACTGGAAATCTAAATTCACAGATTGTGGTGTAATTGCATCTACGCGCTCATTACTCATAGGAACAGTAGTACCTGCAGGTACAGTGAATCCCGGTGCTAAGGTAGTAGACTGAGCAAAGGTAAAACTTTCAGTTCCTGTTGCCTTATGTTTAATTTCAGAACGATAAGTTACAGAGGCTTTTAAAGCAATTTCAGGAATAGAATAAGCAAAACCTGCTAACCAGCCATATGCTTCTTTTTCATCGATTTTAATATTGTATCCACTTAATGCTTTTGTTGGATCTAAAGGAGAAATATAAGCGGCGCCTCGTAAAGAGATATCAGCCTCTACTGTTTGCCATACTGGTCCGGCATATAAATTCCAGTTTTCATTCGGTTGATAACCGATGAGAGCTGTAATATTTTGGGTTTTTACTTCAACTTTTGTTCCTTCACCAGCAGCAGAGAAGCTAGATAATGGTCCGTTAGTAGAATAGCTTGCATCTGCACCATAAGGCTGATCGTAAATTAAACCGAGTGAAATTTTATCAGTCGCTTGTACTTTAATTGCTGTGTTGACGAAATAGTAATCTTCAGCCATATCGTCAATTTTTTCACCATTAAAGCTGTTACCAAGTGAACGCACACTTGACTTGCCCTTGACATCCGGATCAAGTACAGAAATTCCAGCTTCAGCATAGTTACCAGGCTGTAAAAAAGCTTGAATAGATTGACCTGAACGGTCTAAACCACCTGCAAAAACTGCTGTAGTTGGAAGAGTTGCAAGTAATATTGCAGTAGAAATCGGCTTAAGCTTCATGGCTCGTCCTTGAATGTTTCATAAAGATAATAAAAAAGTTGTGGAAAAGTAACATAAAATTAAAAAGAGTAAATGCTCAGCTTCGATGAAGATTTGAACTGAGTAGTAATTAAAATAGAAGAAGTTAGAGTTTTTGTACTAAAAATACGATGTTAAATATGTGAATTAAATAATATTTTAGTGTGATGAATTGGCTAAAATGACACGTAAATAATTTAAAAGTTAAGTGATGTTTAAATCATCAAATAGTTTACAAGTGTATAAAAATAAATTCATAGCAATAAAAAAACCACCCGAAGGCGGTTTTTTTATTAAATTGACTGAATTAGAAACGGTAACCAATTTTTAGACCATAACCCCAAGCATCGTTATCTTCAAAGTCAGCTACATATGAATTAGAACCAAAATCGGACGCCGCTTGAGCTTTTGCATCGCCTAACCAGAAGTATTTAACACCACCAGCAATGAAGTAGTTTGATGCAGGACTAAATTGTAGGCCTAAACCAAGATTCCAATAACCTTCAGTTGGACCTAAAGTAGACACTGGATTACCAGAACCTGAATCCCAGCCTACAGAAACATTACCTGCCCACTGCTCAGAAAATTTACGGCCTAGACCAACAGTAGCAGAGATTTGGTCATCAGTATAAGAAACGACATCAAAGCCATTTGGATTGTTAGGAGTAGCACCAGCTGCGCCTAAAGCTCTTGAAACTTGTTCAAACTGTTGTGGACGAATAGAGAATTCTTTCCAGTTCACCCAACGAAGATTAGCAAAGGCAACCGTGTCAGCCATTACACCTGTCTGGAAATCAAGATTTACAGATTGAGGAGTAGAAATTTCAGTATTTGTATTTACATTATAAAGTGCAGCAGCAGGGTTTTGCGTTACTAAAGCTAAAATATCACTACGACCATACTCATTTGTTTTCAAATCATGATCAATTTCAGAACGATAAGTTAGTGATGCTTTTAGAGCAATTTCAGGAATCTGGTAAGCAATACCTGCTAACCAACCTACAGCACTATCATCGTCCATGTTAGCATTGTATTGACCTAAGGCAGTTGTGCTACCATATGCTAAACCACGTAGTTGAACATTACCTTCAACTGTCTGGTATACAGCACCACCATAAATATTAAAATTTTCAGTAGGTTGATAACCTACGAGCATAGTAATATTTTCTGATTTAACTTCTACTTCTGTGCCTTCTGTTCCGTTATGGAAAACACCACCACCTAAAGGATTTAGATAAGTATCAGTAGAGTAGGTTGCTTTTGCACCAAATGGTTGATCGTAAATCAAACCAAATGAAAAATTATCAGTTAACTGAAACTTTAAGGCTGCACTTGGAAAATAGTAGTCATCAGCCATCTCACCCACTGAAGTGCCGCGGTAAGCAGGAGCTAAAGGTGCAGCCGTTCCACCTGGTGTCCAATTATTTTGAACTTTACCAGATACTGATGGATCTAAAACAGAAATCCCTGCTTCAAAATAGTTACCTGGCTGTAAAAATGCTGCGATAGATTGACCAGAACGGTCGATAGCTGCAGCAAATGCGCCTGACATAGGTAATGCTGCTAAAATCATTGCTGTACTAAGCGCTTTTAATTTCATTATTCATCTTCCCTTGAGGTACAAATTTGGGTATTTAAAACGTTTTTTCGGTATTAGCTTGGTATTGTTTTTGGAGTCATTCCTATGCCTTCAATGGCTGATTTGTTACTCCATGTGACAAAAATAACACAATATAAAAAAGAGTAAATGCTCTAGTTTGAATGAGTAGTTCAAAAAAACATCAAATTAGAGTAAAAATACTAATTGAAAAGTAATGTAAGGATATAAGTTTTTGAAATTTAAAAATTTAATTAGAAATAGAGAGATAGTAAAAAAAATGAAAAAAATATAGATTTATTGAATTATTGCTTAAATTTTTTGTTAATTAGTTCACATATTTGAAATATGTGCGCCCTGCGGGACTCGAACCCACGTCGGTCGCTTAGGAGGCAACTGCTCTATCCAGTTAAGCTAAGGGCGCAAAACGATCCCTAATCTACTCCAAAAAAGACGAAAAAAAAAGTTATTGCCGAAGCAATAACTTTAAAAAATAGTCAATTAAAACTTTTTAATTAATTTTTGGTCTTGAGCAGTTTAAACAGGATAAACATGATCACGACCCAAATCGGAAGCATGTATACAGATTCCTGGAAGCCCTGAGTCCACATAATGTAAAGAATAGTCGCAATAAAGCCTAATACAAGTATGTTACTTGCTGGAGACCAAAGTGCTGGAAATTTGGTTTTTTCCCCAACTTTTTTCATTGCCTGAATAAACTTGAAATGTGTCAGTGAAATCATTGCCCAGTTCAAGACCAAGGCACCTACCACCACATAGATCAGATGGCTTAAAGCATCTTCTGGTACAAAGTAGTTCAACAGTACGCAGCCAAAAATCAAAGCAGCAGAGAAGAGTACTGCAGGAATTGGCGTACCTTGTTTATTTACTTTCAGGAAGAGCTTCGGTGCATTGCCTTGTTTGGCCAGACCGTAAAGCATGCGGCTATTGGCATACATACCACTGTTATATACAGACAGTGCAGCAGTTAGAATAATGAAGTTTAGCAGGTGGGCTGCCCAGTCAATACCTAGCTGACTGAAAATCATTACGAATGGACTTTTATCCAGACCGCCGAGTTCCAACTGGTTCCAAGGCACTAATGATAACAAGATGGTCAACGCACCGACATAGAAAATCAGAATACGGAAAACAACCTGGTTAATCGCTTTAGGAATGGTCTTTTCCGGATTCTCCGCTTCTGCTGCTGCCATACCAATCAGTTCAATCCCACCAAAGGCGAACATGAGGAAGGCCAGCATGAAGAATAAACCTTCAAAGCCATTTGGGAAGAAGCCACCTGCGGTCCATAAATTGCTAAAAGATGCAGTAGATGAAGCATCTGCAGTCAGGATCAGGTATAAACCAAAGACAATCATCGAGATGACCGCAGTCACTTTAATGATTGAAAGCCAGAACTCTGATTCACCGTAGAATTTCACATTGCCGAGGTTGACCAGGGTAATCACAATGAAGAAAAACAGCACCGATGCCCAGGCAGGAATATGTGGCCACCAGTAGTTAATATATTTTGCGACAGCGGTAAGCTCGGTCATTGCGACCAGGATATACAGGATCCAGTAGTTCCAGCCCGCGAGGAAGCCAGGGAATTTACCCCAATATTTATAAGCAAAATGGCTGAAAGAACCTGCAACAGGTTCATGAACAATCATTTCACCCAATTGACGCATAATAAGGAAAGCAATTAAGCCACCAATGGCATAGCCCAGAATAATCGAAGGACCAGCGGATTGGATCACCTGTGCGGAACCTAAGAATAAGCCTGTGCCAATTGCACCGCCCATGGCGATCAACTGAATATGACGGTTCTTTAAGCCACGCTGAAGTTGTGAAGACTCGTTATTCAAAGTATTCAGCCCGACAATGTAAAAATAAGTTGAAAGATTGTAATTGATCAGTCAAAAGAAGCCTAGTAGAAGCCTTGAATGAAAAATTATTATCAGATTAATAAAAAATTATTATAAAAATAAATTAAATAAAAGATAAATGAATCAATATATTAATTTTATTGAATCTGATATTCCTCATCGAATATTAAAAAGACAGCCGTTGTATATGTTGTTTTTTTATACAAAGGTCTTGCAGTCAATTTATCACGATATAAATATACTATACTCAAATTCAACCTCAGTTACATTGCATTTACAAAATAAAGATCAGACAAAGGAAGATAATAACGATGAGTTTTGCCCCGCAAATTAAGATTCCAGCTACCTATATGCGTGGCGGTACCAGTAAAGGTGTATTTTTCAAGCTGGAAGATCTTCCACCTGCAGCACAACAGCCGGGCAAAATCAGAGACCAGTTACTCTTACGTGTGATTGGTAGCCCAGATCCTTATGGCAAGCAGATTGATGGGATGGGGGGAGCCAGTTCCAGTACCAGCAAAACGGTCATTCTGTCTAAAAGCCAGCAACCTGATCATGACGTAGATTATCTGTTTGGACAGGTTGCAATTGACCGACCTTTTGTCGACTGGAGTGGTAACTGCGGCAACCTGACAGCAGGTGTAGGTTCATTTGCGATTAGCAATGGTCTAGTGGATTCCTCTCGTATTCCGGAAAACGGCATCTGCACAGTACGGATCTGGCAGGTCAATATTCAGAAAACCATTATTGCCCATGTGCCAATTGTGAAGGGGCAGGTACAGGAACTGGGTGATTTTGAGCTGGATGGTGTCACCTTCCCAGCGGCTGAAGTTCAGATCGAATTTCTGGACCCTGCCGATGATGATGCCGAGGGTGGAGCCATGTTTCCGACAGGTCATTTAGTTGATCAGCTGGTTGTTCCAGAATACGGTACCTTTGAAGCAACTTTGATCAATGCGGGTATTCCGACAATTTTCCTGAAAGCTGAAGACCTGGGCTATCAGGGCACAGAGCTACAGGAAGATATTAATAGTGATCCGGTAGCGCTCGCTAAATTTGAAACCATTCGTGCTTATGGCGCATTAAAAATGGGGCTGATTTCAGATATTACTGAAGCAGCTCAACGTCAGCATACGCCGAAAATTGCTTTTGTGTCACAATCTAAAGCTTATGTGTCTTCAGGGGGTAAAGCGATCACCGAATTAGATACCGATGTATTGGTACGTGCCTTATCGATGGGTAAGCTGCATCATGCCATGATGGGAACCGTCGCGGTTTCGATTGGCACTGCAGCTGCGATTCCAGGAACATTGGTAAATCTGGCAGCAGGTGGGGATGAGCGTGAAGCGGTGCGATTTGGTCATCCATCAGGGACTTTGCGCGTTGGCGCACAAGCTACTCAGGAAAATGGTGAATGGAAAGTGAAGAAAGCCATCATGAGCCGTAGTGCGCGTGTCTTGATGGAAGGCTGGGTACGTGTGCCTGCAGATGTGATAAAAGAACACAACTGATGCCTTGAGTTTTAGCCATATAAAAACCATTGTCCGCGCAATGGTTTTTATATTCAGGGCAGCACCTTTAACATTCTAGATAGCTTCTTCTCATTAAAAATGCTCTTGACTCTTGATAGAGCAAAATCAGCAGACGATTTCAAGCTGATAATTCAGGATATTTAGAGGTACAATGCAGGAATAAAGCGGCAAGTTCTTTATTCTTGTCATCGAAAATATATTGAACAACCAATCTGAGGCGAATGTGTCATCTACAACTGAGCTGTCAACCCATGCATTAACTCAAGCACAACATCGTATTCAACAGGACCTATTGACAGCATTAGATGCTTTTGCCATTCCTGAGCCGCTGAAATCGGCTGTACACCATGCAGTGATGCTGGGTGGAAAACGTGTACGTCCAGCCTTGTGTTATGCCACAGCCGCGCTTAAACCGAATCAGAATACTGCTGCTGTGCGTCGTGCTGCAGTCGCAATCGAGTTCATTCATTGCTATTCACTAGCTCATGATGATCTGCCTTGTATGGACAATGATTTGCTGCGTCGTGGACAACCAACTTGCCATGTTGCCTTTGGTGAAGATACCGCGTTGCTTGCTGGCGATATTCTGCAATCCATGGCTTTTGAAATTTTAGGCAGCCGTCTGTTTGATCAGGACCCTGCAGTTGAGCCAGCAATTGTATTAAAGCAAATGCAGATTCTGGCTACAGCATCTTCCAAGATGGTCAATGGTCAGGTTTTAGATCTGCAGTCTGAAGGAAAACGAATTGACCAGGAAGCATTAGAAACCATTCACCGTAATAAGACCGGTGCACTGATTAGCGCCGCGATTATGATGGCAGCGGTGACGATTTTTGAAGGTACGGATCTGGCGATTCCGAAACTGCGTGAATTTGGGCAGGCCATTGGTCTGGCTTTCCAGGTACAGGACGATATTCTGGATATCATTTCTGATACTGAAGTATTAGGAAAAACGGCAGGCAAGGATGAACAGGTAGAGAAATCGACTTATCCTGCGCTTATGGGACTCGAGCAGGCAAAACAGTATGCTAAGCAGTTGCATGATCAAGCCTTAAATGCTTTGGCTCACTTCGAAGGTCAGGCTGAAGAATTGACTCAGATTACACAGTTTTTGTTACATCGCAAAAGTTAATTTTCATAGGGATGTAGTGCATAAAAAAGAGGACATTCAGTCCTCTTTTTTTATTTCAGCTCATTTTATTGGCTTTCATTGTACAGACGTTCTGCCTGTTCAAAACGGTCAGTAATTTCTTCTGTCGGCGCTTTGCCGATCAAGCTCACCACAATAATAGTGATCATTGAACAGATAAAACCTGGAATGATTTCATACAGTCCAGTCGCAGCAAACAGATTTTTCCATAGGATCACAACAGTTGCACCCACAATCATACCGGCCAAGGCACCATTCAGGGTCATGCGTTTCCAGAACAGTGACAGGATAATCAATGGACCAAATGCAGCACCAAAACCAGCCCAAGCATAAGCAACCAGACCAAGCACTTTAGATTCCGGATTACCCGCCATCCAGATCGCAAGCAGGGCAATCAATAGCACCATCAAACGGCCGACCCAAACCAGTTCTTTCTGAGAGGCATTTTTACGCAGAAAAGATTTATAGAAGTCTTCAGTCAAAGTACTTGAGCACACCAGTAACTGACAGCTGAGTGTACTCATTACCGCAGCCAGAATTGCAGCCAGAACCACACCGGCAATCCATGGATTGAACAGAATTTTAGTCAGCTCCATAAATACGGTTTCAGGATTGGCATTGACCACACTTGCCAGTTCTGAATGTGCCTGGAAGTAAGCAATGCCAAAAAAACCGGCTGCAACCGCACCACCCAGACACAGTATCATCCATGTCATGCCAATACGACGTGCATTCGGAATCGATTTCACCGAATCTGCTGCCATGAAACGCACCAGAATATGCGGTTGACCAAAGTAACCCAGACCCCAAGCCAGTAAGGAAATAATCGCAACAAAGCTCAGATCACCCATGACATTCATGGCTTGTGGACGAGCCGCTTCAAGTGCCAAAGTGATTTGTGACATATCGGAGAAAGATAAAATAGCCACAATTGGTGTCAGCAACAAAGCAAAGATCATCAGACCCGCCTGAATCGTATCAGTCCAGCTGACAGCCAGGAAGCCACCAATGAATACATAACTGATCGTCGCAATCGCACTAATCCAGAGGGCAGTACTGTATGGCAGTTCAAACATGCTTTCAAACAGACGTGCACCTGCGACCATGCCTGAAGCACAATAAATTGCGAAGAAAATCAGGATCACGAATGCAGAAACCACACGCAGAACTTTTTTCTGGTCGTTAAAGCGGTTCGAGAAATAATCTGGCAAGGTCAGTGCATTGTGCTGTACTTCAGTATGTACACGTAAACGTCCAGCCACCAAGAGCCAGTTCAGCCAGGCACCGATAATCAGGCCAATCGCAATCCACATTTCAGACAGACCTGAAAGATAAATTGCCCCAGGCAGACCCATCAGCAGCCAGCCGCTCATATCGGAAGCACCAGCAGAAAGTGCAGTGACAAAACTACCTAAACGTCGGCCCCCTAAGATGTAGTCGGAAAAGTTTGTTGTCGCGCGATAAGCCATCAGGCCAATTATGATCATGGCAACAATATAAAATAGAAAGGTGATTAAGGTTGGATTTAGGGAGCTCATACGGTATCCATTTTTAAGTTGGACAGTAGATCGAAATAAGGATTATGGCAAATGTTATGGTCTTTAATCCGAAAGTCATGCAACATTAAATCCAGAAGATTTCAAAAATAAACGCGAAATTTAACCATAATTTCACAATCTTTGCTGAGATTTTCTTGATTTAAATGAAAATAGGCAGTCATTCGACTGCCTATTTGATTCATATTTCTTAACAGTTAATTGTTGCGACCCATAACGCCACGAATGGTATTCATAATATCTGCTGGCAAGACCACAGTCTTGGCATTTGGAGATTTCGCTATATCCTGCATGGCTTTTACATATTGCTCGCCAAGTAAGTAAGCCACAGGAATTTCTTTATCACCAATCGCCTGAGTCACCATATCAATAGCACGCTGTGAAGATTCAGCCAATACCACTTGTGCTTGCGCATCACGACGTGAGGCTTCAAGACGACCATCTGCTTCCAGAATGGCTGCCTGTTTTTCACCATCGGCTTTAGTTACTGTGGCACGACGTTGACGTTCAGCCGCTGCCTGTTCTTCCATCGCTGCCTGCATGGTATGCGATGGTTTGATGTCCTGGATTTCTACGGTTTTCAGGGTAATCCCCCAATCTGAAATATCATCCGAAATACTGGCTTTCAAACGTGCCTTAATATGATCACGAGATGACAAGGCATCATCCAGATCCATTTCACCGACAATCGAACGCAATGAAGTCTGAACCAGGTTCTGAATCGCCCAAGAATAGTTTTCAATCCCGTACACGGCTTTTTCAGGTGTAGTCAGGTTAATATAAGCTACGGCATTCATCAGCAAGACTGCATTATCACGGGTAATCACTTCCTGGGAAGGAATATCCAGCACGATATCTTTGGTCGTCACTTTATAAGCAACTTCATCGATATAAGGAATCACGAAGTTCAAGCCAGGATTCAGGGTAGAATGGTATTTACCCAGACGCTGTACAATCCATTTATAGCCTTGAGGAACAATTCGTACACCTTTGAAGATGGTGACGGCCACAAAGACCAGCAGGGCCAATACAATAATAGAACTTATACTCATGTCTTTTTCACCTTTTCCTTTTCTTAATTATTGCTATGTGGCTGTACCACCAGGTCATTGCCGAGAATATCGACCACACGAACCCGGTCGCCAACTTGTACCGGACTGAGCGTACGACATTCCCATTCATCTGAACCGAGGACAGGGAGTGGAAAGCGGACTTTGACTTGACCGTGATCCAGATTGGTTTGAATCACCATCCCCACCTGACCAATAGTTGCTTCACGTGACAGTCCGGCTTTGGTCTTGTCTGTAGACAGCGGTTTAATAAACTTGAACCAGGCCAGAGTACACAGCACAGAGAGAACGATCCAGGTCAGCAGCTGCGTGGTCAGTCCCATCATCGGGAACATCCAGTACAGAATACCCACCATAATGGCCCCAATACCAAACCAGAGTGCAGCAAATGCTGGCAGAATTAACTCTGACAGAATCAGGATAATGCCAAGTACAAACCAGTGCCACGGTTCAAGAACAAATTGCATAAATTAACCTATGTAATTCAAAATTAAATATTCATCATGATTTTTATCTTCACTTCAATGTAGCAGATGCAGCAGCGGATGAATACCTGCAATCCCGATTTAGAACCTGGCCTTGCGTGGCGGTTGTAATGCAGCTGGGGACTTGCTGAAATCGCTGATGGCCTTTTCAATGGCCCGGATTTTTAACTGGGCCGCCTTTTCACCTTCCAGAATCGTTTCATTACTCGATTTCAGATCCAGTGTACCAATATGTCCGACCTTCGGCTGAATGACCACGTTAGCCTGAGCCAGTTCTTCATTAATACTTTGCTGACCCATGATATTAATGGTCTGATCCAGTAGGCCAAACATGTTCATGGCTTTGTTGGCATCCGGACGCGCTGAGATATCAACTGCAATGACAATATCCGCTCCCATATCTTTGGCTGTTTTCACTGGAATTGGACTGACTAATCCACCATCGACATATTTGTTACCCCCAATCACCGCTGGCACAAAGACATTTGGAATACTGCAAGAGGCACGTACCGCCTGACCGGCATTGCCTTTGATAAAGTCAGCCTTACGGCCATTATCCAGGCGGGTAGCTACCGCAGCAAAACGGATCGGGAACTGTTCAATGGGTTTATTGGCCACGTTCTTATTTACATAATCCTGTAGCTTTTGACCGGCGATAATACCCTGACGGTTTAAGGTCAGATCACGAATATCCGCTTCTTTAAAATTAAGCGCAATTTGTTGCAGCTGATATGGAGTTTTACCGCTGGCATACAGACTGCCGACAAAACTGCCGGCACTGGTTCCAGTCACAATTTTAGGTTTAATTCCATGTGATTCAAGGACTTTAATCACGCCGATATGGGCAAAGCCTTTCGCTCCGCCACCACCCAAGGCAAGGGCAATGACAGGTTCACGGGCTTTAAGCGTCGGGGTAACAACAGGTTTCGATGGGCTTCTGTCACAGGCTGCAAGGCTTAGGCCCAAACAACCAATCATTGCATAACGAATTAATTTCATTCTAAAAATAGAGGATTAAATAAGCAAATTACGGTTATCAGAGCAAAAAAAAGACATTTTGCCTAGCGTTTTTTCACCAGTTTTTGTAAAGGCTTGGCAATCCAGTCCGGATTTTTTGCCGAGATCTTGCCTTCATAATGGGCATAGATCTGCTCCAGATCATATTCATAATCACCGGTTAAATGGTATACGCCCAGGATATGAATGGTTTTAATGTCATAGTCAAAAGAAAACATCACAATCGGCAGGTTGGCAGCTTTGGCAATATGATAAAAACCGCTACGGATTTTTTCCGGTGCCTTACGCGAACCTTCAGGTGCCATACCTACCCAGATCCGATCAGTCTTGTTAATGACATCAACAATCTGTCGGGTATGTCCTTGAGGGGTATCACGTACCACCGGAACCACACCAATCCATTCCAGAATCGGTTTAAGTGGTGTACGGAATAAACTGTCCTTGCCAAAAATCGTGATCTGAATGCCGAGACCGAGCAAAGCATTGAAGCCCAGCCAGGCATCAATATTAGAGGTATGCGGAGAAATGATGGCAACAGCTTTTGGTAGATTTGGAAATTCACCTTCCATTTTCCAGCCTTGAGCAAGAAAAAGCTTTTTATAAAATGTCCGGCTAAATTTACTGCCACGCCCAGGGACTAAAGCAGGCAGGTCAGGAAAGGAAGTATTTGCCATCTTATAAGACTCTTGAATTACGACAATATTCTTTGTTTTTTATTATATTATTCCTTCATGGTAATTTTTTCACTGGCAAAATATCCATGCCAGATGATGTTTTCTGGAATGTTTGATCAGCCAAGGACTTTTAATGCCGGCCATGCGCAACTTCTATGTTTTGCTATTTTCCTTATACTGGGCGCAAGGTTTACCGGTGGGATTTATGACGCATGCACTTCCAGTAATTTTGCGTGCTCAAGGTGTATCTTTGACGCATATTGGGGGATTCGGCCTGCTGATGCTGCCTTGGTCAATCAAAGTCTTTTGGGCACCTTTAGTCGATCGTTATGGTTCTACAAAAGGCCATTATCGTAGCTGGATTATTCCCGCACAGTTATTGTCTGTCATCGTACTCATCATCCTGTCCTTTATACCAATTGAGGCATTAAATCAGCCAGTTTATCTGCTGGCTTTTTTTGTGGCACTGCTATTTATGAATGGCATTGGGGCGACACAGGATATTGCTACGGATGGACTCGCGGTCAATATTCTGAAAAATAACCAGCAACACTGGGGTAATACCTTTCAGGTGATGGGTTCACGTTTGGGTTTTATTGTCGGTGGCGGTGCCATCCTATGGCTTTTGGATGTCCTGCAATGGCAAACGACGTTCCTGATTTTAGCAGCTCTGGTCTTTCTGAATACTTTACCAATACTTTTATTTAAAGAGCCGCAACATGAAAACCTGAACGAGATTGCCAAAGCTCAGCAAAATAAATTCCAGTTAAAAACCTATTTTCAATATTTTCTCCAACAGCCTACTTTACGCTGGTGGCTGGCGATTCTGGTGACTTTTAAAATTGCGGATGGCCTGTCTGGACCTCTATTAAAACCGTTAATGGTAGATATGGGACTGAGTTTTAGCCAGATCGGGATTTACGTGACTATGCTCGGTGCATTTGCAGCACTGATTGGAGCAGGACTTGCGGGCTGGTGCCTGAAAATATTTTCCCGTGCCCGAACTTTGATGGCTTTCTCAATTATCAAAATTATCACCTTAATAGCGTATGCCTGGCTGGCAATGCAATACGAAGCCAAACAGTCAGTTGCACCCATGGTGATTTACTTGATTAATGCGGCTGAAGATATGATTTCTGCCATGTTATTAGTCGTGATGCTGACTTTAGTTATGCAATACAGCCGTAAACATCTGGCGGGAACGGACTTTACGTTTCAAGTAGCGATCATGGCGACGGTAAGTGGCGGGCTTTATAGCATAAGTGGAATATTAGGGGATAGATTGGGTTATCAGGATTATCTGTATGGCATCGTTTTTACTGCAATATTGTGCTTAATCCCGATAAACGGTTGGATAAAATACCGTAAAATTGATTGAAAAATTATCTAAATCAAATGTTTGATTGGATATTAGCCTAAAGTACTAAAAAGAATATATAAATACATTTTTAATAATTTTGTAATATAAAGACGTTGTGTATGATTTGTTACAAAATAAACCAAAGGATTATTGAAATGAAAACCAAGTTAGCGACAGCGATTGCATTGAGCCTATTGGCGGGGACAACTTTTGCAGCACCAACTTTCTATGGTGAAATTGACCTTTCTGTTGACCATGTACAGGCAGATAATAAAAATGGCGTAGAAGATCGTCATATTACCGACCTAAATTCAAATAACTCATTCCTTGGTTTAAAGGGTGATGAGAAGTTAACTGACCGCCTAAGTGCACTTTACCAAGCCGAGTTTACTTTTTATGTAGACAATGGTGGAAGCTCTGACACATTCGTACCACGTAATCTTTTAATTGGTCTTAAAGATGAAAAGCTGGGTACAGTAAAATTAGGTAAAATTGATACGCCAGTAAAGCAACTTTCATCTGTAGTAGATACATTTAATAACTATGTAGCTAACAATGCCGATGTCGCAGGTATCATGGCTGGTGAAAACCGTATTGATAATGTACTTGTTTATGAAACCCCAGCTTTCCAGTTAGGTGAAGGTAAACTTGAAGGTAAATTACAGCTTGCTACAGGTGAAGGTAATGACACTATTGAGTCAACTAAAGGTGGTTCAACTGTTGCTGGTCGTGGCCTAGGTGATTCTTGGTCTTCTTCAGTTGTTTATAGCGACAAAATGTTCGTTGCTGGCCTGGGCTATGATAAAGCGATCCCATCTCGTTTCTTAAGTCGTGGTTTCTTAAATGCTGATAATACGGATGCACGACCAGGTCAAGATGTTACAGCAAGTCGTAATGTTTTAGCAGAAGCAAATACAATTCGTGCAATTGGTCGTATTAATTTGGATAATGGGCTATCACTACGCGCATTATATCAAACTTCTGATATTGAAAATGCTGATGCAAGTCCAACTCCAGCAAACGCTTTGGTAGCAGCAAATATTGACGATGCGCAAGCATGGTTAATTGGTGCGGAATATAACCTTCCAAATGCTAAAAATTGGACAGTGAAGGGGCAGTACAGCTATAGCGATGTAACGTTTGATGATGCTACTTCTGACTTTGAAGCTAAGCAAATTCTTGCTGGTGTCGACTATGCTTTTTCTAAACAAGTAAAAGTGTACGGTACAGCCGGCTACCTGACGATTGAACAAGGTTCTGATGAAGATAATCAGTTCCTGTTAGGTACAGGTTTCGAATACAAATTCTAATTTAGATTTTGTAATCTGAAAAAAGGCGATGTTTTTACATCGCCTTTTTATATGGAATTTTGTATAGCTTATGAGTTTAAACCCATTAGCAGCAGGGTTTGAGCTGTTAAAGTAAACACAAAAGTTTGATGTAACTATTATGACTATACGAGCTGTTTTATTTGACCTGGATAATACACTGACACATCGTGATTTGAGTGTGCAGGCTTATAGCCGATATCTGGCAGAGCAATATAGTCAGATGCTTAATCTAGCCGATATTGCAAAAATTACCGAGATCGTACGCCGTATTGATAATGGTGGCTATCCGAAAAAAGAACTGCTGACCCATTCCACAATTGGTGGCTCAGTTGCTTTTGCGCTTCTGCAAGAATTGTCCTGGCAATCTCAGCCAGCATTAGAAGAATTGAGTGATTTCTGGTTCCAGAATTTTGGCCAGTTCGCCGTCGCCATGCCGCAAGCAGGAAACTTATTGCAATCACTTAAAGCCGCAGATTATAAGCTGGCGATTATTTCTAATGGTGGACATGACACCCGCATGAATATTATTAACGGGCTGGGTTTTGCTCATTATTTTGATGAAATCATGAGTTCAGGTCTGGTTGGCATCAGTAAGCCAAATCCTGAAATTTTTCAATATACTGCGCAAAAACTTGCTGTGGCTCCAGAGCATTGTCTTTATATTGGAGACCATCCTGTCAATGATATTCAGGGTGCACAGAATGCCGGTATGCAGACTTTATGGATGGAAGGATTCCATACGCCTTTACAGCAGATAGAACACAAGATCCAGAATCTGGCTCAAGTGCTGGATTATCTCAAACATTAAGTCTGACGCTGGGTGTTGATGGCTTTGATCCATTTGCAATATTCACAGCGCTGGCAGATTGCATCTGGACTAGACAGCAACTCCACGTTGCCGCAATGCAGACAGGCATAATAAGTATCTGGTTCAACTTCCGTAATGAGGTCCTTTTGGGCTTTGGGAAATAAGGGCAAGCCATAACGGACTTCTTCGGGACTGTAAAAGAGTATGCTGAATTTACCATCGCTTTCCAGCAGTCCAGTACGAATTTGTCCCAAATGTTCAGCACCTTGCTGACGCATTTCGGCAAAGAATTCATCATGCGACATTTTGCCTTTGGAAATATGCTCAAGCACCATTTCACCATTTTCCACAATATAAAGCGGTTTGCCTTCGAGCAGATCTTCGAAGGATTGATATTGCATGGTCAGGTAGGTGGTAAGACGGTATAAAATAATAATGGTAGCCATGACGATAAACGCCTGCAGCAAAGGCAGTGTTTCATCGAACATAGGATCGCCTGCGATCGAACCCAAAGCCAAGATAATTGCGACTTCGAAAATAGAAAGTTGACGTACCCCACGTTTACCGGTCAGGCGCAAGAATACAATGATCATGGTATACATGACCAGGCAGCGCAGCAGAATTTCGCCAATAAAGGTCCAGTCAGTGTCATGGATAAAAATCGTGAAAAAATCCATAGGCTTAGCTCATATTTCCTTAAGTGAACTGAGTGTAGCAATGAACTTGGATGTGAAGTTTAGTGATTATGTTTATACAGGTAAGATCTCGGTATCATCAGTTATCGATTAGCCGATGATGAACATGAATTACCAAGTTAAGAATATTATATTTTTCAATTAATAACAAAACTATAAAACTCCAACGACATTCAAGTTTGAGAATGGAATCTTTTGTGCTTGTTTCAAATTTCCGCTCTGTTTTAATAATACCCGTCTGAATTTTTAATATCATAATTATTAATATATATATTATTTTATTAATAAATCAGTTGCTTAATTATATCGTATGAAAAATTAATGTATGAATATTCATGCATTTTAACAAGATGATTGATAACAAGGGTGGGTGAATAGATGAAAAAGGCCACGTTATGTGCAGTTGCTTTTGGACTAATGAATACGGCATATGCGGATGCAGACTGGGATTATAAGCATACCCATCAGTGGGGTTCACTGAGCGATAAATATGCTGCATGTAATAGCGTAAATCAGTCACCTATTAATATCGAAGGTAGCGTAAAGGCAGAACTGGAACCTTTAAAGTTCAGCTATAACACCATGATTCATGCGATCGAGAATAAAGGTCATACCGTGCAGGTAGATTTTGCTCAAGGTGGCAAATTACAGCTGGACGGCGATACCTTTGTGCTGAAACAGTTTCATTTGCATAGCCCGAGTGAAAACCTGATCAAGGGCAAAAGCTATCCACTCGAAATTCACTTTGTGCATGCCAATACTAAAGGTGAGCTTGCTGTGGTCGGCATGATGTTCGAGCAGGGTGCAGAAAGCCAGATGCTCAAACGTATGTGGAACCGTTTGCCGAAAAAACAAGGTGAAAAAGTGGTATTAAGCAAACCGCAACCGGTAAATGAGATGCTGCCTAAAAACCTTGATTATTATCGCTTTAGCGGATCACTGACCACACCGCCGTGTTCGGAAGGGGTACGCTGGCTAATTCTAAAAGATATTCAGCAGGCTTCGGCACAACAGATTGCAGCGTTCTCAAAACTTATGGGACATCCGAATAATCGTCCGATTCAGCCCTTAAATGGACGGGTTATTGTTGAAAATTAATTGATAACTCCCTTAAGCAGACTGCGGTCTGCTTTTTTATTTGCAGTAAATCAGCAGTTACTTAAAAGTTTTAGGGATAAAATAGCATTTATTTGCTTTGCCTGTTTGCCATGTCTTTTGATTTGAAAACCACTATTCAGCCCGATGCCGATCTTACTCCGCAGCAGAGAAAGCTGAACCGTCTGATTGATAAAATTGAACAGCAGCAGCTTGAACTGAAGCAGTGGCAGCAGGCACAGGAACAGATTCAGCAATATACCCGTCAAACCTTGATGCCGGTCTATCATGAGTTACATACAGTGCTGTTTCAGCAACTGGAACAGTTATGGAAGCATTTGCATGAGGCAGAATTTTCCAAGGCCGAGGCGACGCAGCTAGATGTTAAAATCCAGTATCTTGCGGCTTATTTAACCGACTCCCAATCTTTATCAAAACAACAGGCCGAGATTGTTAAGGAAATTTATAATTACTATCAACAGCATATTGAACATAGCCAAGCCAGAAAAAACAAAAAGCAAAGCATAAAGGATGTTGAGCTGTTCTTTGCTAATGACGATACTTCGGATCAGGCAGCATCTGAAAATTTTGAAGAATGGGATAGCGAAAAGTACAGTCAGGCACGAGAGCAAGCCAAGCTTAAACGCCAGCAGGAAAAACTGGAACAGGCTGCGAAGTTGGCAGAGCAGTCTTTAAAAGCAGTGTATTTAAAAATTGCTGCAACCATTCATCCAGACCGTGAGCCGGATGAAGCTAAGAAAGTAGAAAAGACTGAGTTACTGCAACGCGCGAATGAGGCTTATGCAGTGCAGGACCTATTTTATTTACTGAAATTACAAATCCAGATTGAGCAGAATCGGGGAGTTTCACAAAAGGGTTTAAGTGCCGAGCAGCTAAAGTTTTATCAACTGGCTTTAGATCTACAAAGTCAAAAATTAGATGATCAAATAGAAGAGATTCTTCAATCGTTGAGCTGGAATAAAAAAGGCCATATAGGCAAGGTGAAAATTACCGATTTATATAAGCAGGTGGATGCAGATACTTCAGCGCTGAAAAAGCAGCTAAAAGGCGAGAAGGAACGCTTGAAGTATATGAAGAAGGTAAGTGGGGTGGAAATGTTGTTGGAACATGGAGTGCTTTAATGCTTTTCTCCCTCTCCCTTTGGGATGAGGAACAACGTTCCGCAAGGGGGTGAGGGTAATTTATTAGATTTATTTCTTTAGCTTCACCTCTCCCCTTGCGCAGCAGTGCTGCTCATCTCCTGAGAGGAGAGGGAACTTCTTTGCGTATCGTATAATGACAATAAATTTAAGAGGGAAAATAAAAATGAAAATAGATCCCCAATTATTAGAATTCTCCAAATCCATGCGCCACACCGTAACCGATGCAGAACACCTGATGTGGCAACTGCTTCGTGCCAAGCGTTTTATGAATCTTAAATTTCGTCGTCAGCATGTGATCAAACCCTATATTGTGGATTTTTACTGTCATGAAATTGGTTTGGTGATTGAGTTGGATGGTGGTCAGCATGGAACGGATGATGCAATTGAATATGATGCTGAACGCACAAAGTTTTTAGAGACTTTGGGTTTAACTGTGGTTCGGTATTGGAATCATGATGTGTTGGGGCGGACGGATGTGGTGTTAGAGGAATTGTGGAGTGTGTGCCTTAAGCTGAAAGTAAATCAATAACGGAAGTTCCTTCTCCCATTGGGAGAAGGCGGGGGATGAGGGATTATAAATCAGATAAAAGCACCTCTCCCTTGCGCACTCAGAATATATTCTGAGGATGCTCATCTCCTAAAAGGAGAGGGAACTCCAATATAAAATTCATATAGGTATTAAATCAAATGAGGCTCCCTCTCCCTATGGGAGAGGGCTGGGGTGAGGGTAATAAATTTAATGTAATAACATTTCTAGAATGTCAGGAATGTCGGAATATTCTTCATACCAAATAATATTAACTCCAAGATCCTTAAAAATTGCTTCTTGTAAATGATGGTGACTCTGTAAGAAATTTTTCGCTAAATTTATTTCTTCTTCTGTTGATCTTTCACTAATTAAAGAGTCTTGTTTTACTCTTTTAAGAATTGCATAGTGTTTACTTTCTACTGAAGGATTTGAAACTATATCTAGGAGTCGTCTTAAATTTGGATCATCCATAGACAAACCTATCATTAAACAACTTTTTTCTCTTAAATGTGTTAGCTGAACCAAATTTGACCAATGATATGAGTCGGAATACATCTTGTGGTAGCCATCCTCAGAAAATACAATTTCATTTCCTACATAATCATCATAATTATTTGGATTTTCAGGAATAAATCCATGTACATGATAGATTGGCAATTCCTTAATACTATATGTTTCTAATGCATTTGGAATAACATGATGATGTAAATTTAATTTTTTTAGCTTTTGTTCTATTAAATCATCAAAATTATAAGTAACGATTGAATCGACATGAGCTCTTAATCTAGTAGGGATACATAGTCTTCCTATAACTTCTATAAGTTTTGAATTTCGATTTATAGTATTAGTTTTATATAAAATTTCATGAATAATATTTTTAAATTTATCAGAGGGTTCATTATTTTTAGTAAGTGATTTTTTAAGATATCTTGCTGAAAGCAACGCAGAGTTAAAGTAATTATCTTTAAAATTCTCTGAAATTTCATTTATCGATTTTTGAGAAAATTTATTATCTGCATTTTGGGTCTCTGAAAAATATTTTATTAAAAGTGAGGAAATTAATTGTTCCCATGAGGGGAGTTTTGCATCGCATGAGACACCTGCTCCTAAAAGTAATGAAAAGTTTCCTTCTTTGTATTTGAGCTTTAATTGTTCAATTTGCTTAGATCTTTCATCTTTCCAATTCTGATTATTATTTGAAAGTATTTCTTCAAATTTAATATTATATAGATTGATTAATAGATTTTTAGAATATTCTATATCATCATTAATTAACTCATTTATAAAGTTTTTACCATAAAGTTTATATGGGAAATCATAATCTTTGTTGCGATTAAATTTTTCTATTTCACTTTCATTTAAGGTGGATATTATGATAATACTTCGTGGTTCAGGGTGAAATTTTTCCTTAAAAAGCAGAAATTTTTCTAATACTTTTTTTACTGCAATACTTGAAGGGATTATTTTTAATTCAACTACAGTAGGAGTTGCTAAATCATTATTTAGATTGGTTTCAACAATATAATCGAAAGGAAAAATAGGATTATCTAATTTATAATATTCTTTATTGTTTTTTTCAAAGTAGTGTTCAAGTAATTTTTCTAGAAAAAAATTCAAATCACGGTAAGAATTTTTACTATTTTCTGAATCAAAATTATTGATGATATCGTCGAATTTCATTTTTAAAATAATAAAGGGCTGAATAATCAGCCCTTTATACACAAATTAGATCAAACTAACAACACATTAAAGTGCAGCAATTTGCTCCATATTCGCTTTAATCTTCGCTAACTGATCCGCAAACTCAGCAAGTTTCACTTTCTCGCCTTCAACCACAGCAGCAGGTGCTTTCGCCACAAAACCTTCATTGCTAAGTTTAGTGGCAATTTGGTCATGCTGCTTTTGAACCTTGTCTAAGTCTTTTTGCAAACGCCCCAATTCCGCTTTAGGGTCAATTAAACCCTTCATTGGAACGAATACAGACACATGACCCACGACAGAAGATGAAGACAATGGTGGTTGTTCAGCATCTGCAAGGAATGTAATGCTTTCAACTTTTGCCAATGCTTTAAACAATGGTTCAATACGTGCGATTTGCGCTTTTTCCGCATCTGTCGTGTTTTGAAGCAGAACAGGTAACAAACGAGCATTACCTAAGCCCATCTCACCACGGATGTTACGTACCGCACCAATCAAACCTTGCAGCCATTGCATATCTGCTTCAGCTTGGTCGTTGATAAGCGCTTGGTCAGCAACAGGGTATTGCGCCAACATAATCGTTTCGCCAACGATGTTCAGTTTCGGCGCAAGGGTTTGCCAGATTTCTTCTGTCAAATACGGCATTAACGGATGCGCTAAACGTAAAGACGCTTCCATCACCGCAAGAAGAACACGACGTACTTCAGCTTTACGCTCTTCAGACACATTTTCATCGTTCAGAACCGGTTTGGTTAATTCAACATACCAGTCACAGTATTCATTCCAGATGAACTCGTAAATCGCTTGCGCAGCCAAGTCTAAACGGTAGGTTGCAAATGCTGTTTGCACCGCTTGTTCCGCTTTTTGCAGACGGCTCACGATCCACTGTTCAGGCAATTCCCAAAGGTCTTGACGTGCTTCTGAACCAATCGTTTGACCTTCGACATTCATCATCACGAAACGCGTTGCGTTCCAGATTTTGTTGGCAAAGTTACGGTAACCTTCAACACGTTTCATGTCGAACTTAATGTCACGACCAGTATTGGCAAGCGCACAGAATGTGAAACGAACCGCATCAGTACCGTAAGATTGAATGCCTTCAGGGAATTCCTTACGGGTTGATTTTTCAATCTTCGCCGCTTGTTTCGGATTCATCAAACCTGTGGTACGTTTTTGTACTAAAGTTTCAAGATCAACACCGTCAATCAAATCGAGTGGGTCAAGGACATTACCCTTAGATTTAGACATCTTCTGACCTTCGCCATCACGTACCAAACCGTGTACATATACCGTTTTAAACGGTACTTGTGGCGTACCATCTTCATTTTTCATGAAGTGCATCGTAAGCATGATCATACGAGCAACCCAGAAGAAGATGATGTCGAAACCTGTTACCAATACATCAGTCGGGTGGAAAGTATTTAAGAAATAGTTTTCTTTATCTTTCGCTTCGTCGCCAGTCCAACCTAAAGTTGAGAATGTCCAAAGACCCGATGAGAACCATGTATCTAACACGTCTTCGTCTTGGTTCAATTGAACATCGGCAGGAATGTTATTTTTCGCACGCACTTCAGTTTCGTCACGACCAACGTATACATTGCCGTCCGCATCGTACCAAGCAGGGATGCGGTGCCCCCACCACAATTGACGCGAGATACACCAGTCTTGAATGTTATTCATCCAAGCCATGTACATATTGCTGTACTGTTCAGGCACGAACTTGATACGACCATCTTGAACCGCTTCAATGGCAGGTTTCGCAAGTGGCGCAATTTTTACATACCATTGGTCAGTCAGTAATGGCTCAACGATCACGCCTGAACGGTCACCGCGAGGTGGTTTTAATGTGTAAGGTTGGATCTGATCTAACCAGCCTTCAGATTCAGCTTGTTCTACTAACTTTTTACGTGCTTCGAAACGCTCTAAACCAACATAGTCCGCAGGTGCAGGAATGGTTTTAGAAATTTGCTCGCCTGCTTTGGCGATGTATTCAAACTCAGCAAGAACTTCAGCATTTTTGTTGAAGATGTTGATGATAGGCAATTCGCAGCGTTTACCGACTTCATAGTCATTGAAGTCGTGCGCAGGGGTGATTTTTACACAGCCTGTACCAAATTCTTTGTCGACATATTCGTCTTTAACGATTGGAACCGCACGGCCTGTAATTGGCAGGATGATGTTTTGACCAACAAGGTGCGCATAACGCTCATCATCAAGCGCAACTGCAACGGCAGTATCACCCAGTAATGTTTCAGGACGAGTGGTTGCTACAACAATGTGATCTTTACCATCGTGGGTACGCAATGACTTGTCTTCAAAGAAGTATTTGAAGTGCCAGAGTGAACCTGCTTCTTCTTTATCAGACTCAACTTCCAGGTCAGACAGGGCAGTTTGTAGTTTAGGGTCCCAGTTCACCAGACGTTTACCGCGGTAAATCAGACCTTCTTCATGCAGTTTAACGAACACTTCTTTCACTGCGTTAGATAGACCTTCATCCATGGTGAAGCGTTCACGAGACCAGTCAACTGAAGAACCTAGGCGACGGATTTGACGGGTGATGTTACCGCCAGACTGTTCTTTCCATTCCCATACTTTTTCGATGAACTTTTCACGACCCAGGTCATGACGGCTGATGCCTTGCGCACCCAACTGACGCTCTACCACCATTTGCGTTGCAATACCTGCGTGGTCAGTACCCGGTTGCCATAAAGTATTTTTACCAGACATACGGTTATAACGGGTTAACGCGTCCATGATGGCATTGTTAAAACCATGACCCATGTGCAAGCTACCGGTGACGTTTGGTGGCGGAATCATGATACAGAAAGACTCGCCTTTTTCAGACGGCTTAAAGTAACCGCGCTCCTCCCAGGTTTGGTACCATTTTTTCTCGATCTCGGTCGGATCGTAAGTTGTAGCAATATTTTGCGCTGAATCAGTCATAGTTCGAACAGATCAAAAGTGGATAAAAAATTGCATCTATTGTAGCAAAAAAAATGGCGGCTGCGGCAGCTTAACCAAAAGCAAACTTTAAGCAATTGGCAGTAAGCTGAACTCATCGTATGATAGCAACAGCGCCAGACAACTCATCACAAAATTTAAATAACAAGATGAATATTAAGGATAAGAAGATGAGCTATAACATTTCCCTGAAAATACAGCCAGAAACTCACTATCGTTTCCGCGATATTCATTCCCGTCTCAATAGTGGTGATCAAACCAGTCTGTCCAAAGCCTTGGGTGAAAACCTCACGGATATTGCCTGTGAAATTATTGATCAGGTCTTTGGCCGCCTTGCGCGTCTTTCAAATTCTGCGGATCGCGAGTCTGAAAAAGTCGTTCAGCAAATTGTTGAGACCACACGTAAATATATGCCATGGTCAGTCTCATTTTTTGGCAATGAACGGCTGATTCCAATGGTGAATTATCTTTATGAAATGACCCACGAAATTGAAGGCGATTATTACGTGCGTTATCCCATTCAGAAGACGCTGGCGATCGAATTACTCCGCTATGTAAAAGAAATGGAAAGTGGCAATCATCATTGTGTTTCACCTGCCTTAAAGACCTTTATTGAAGTAGTGGATCAGGGGGTTACCCATCTGGTACGTCAACCCAAAAATATGCTGAAGTTCAATATGGTGGTTGATAAAACCCTGAATGGTGTGATTAATTTAACTACGCAGCTCGGTTATAAGCGTTTTGACAAGTTGGGAAGCCTGTATGATGCACCGACCATCAGTCATTACTTTGAGCATTTTTTAGCGTTTTTAGAAGATGAAGTAAAACAGACATCAGATATTTAAAAGAGATAGAGGGATCAATGGCAAAGCTGGAAAGTTTAAATGGAAAAGTGGTATGGATCACCGGAGCATCTTCAGGGATTGGTAAGGCAGTCGCGCAGGAATGTGCGTCACAGGGAGCGCAGGTAGTTTTAACGGCACGCCGTTTTGAAGAACTGGAAAATGTGCGTCTCAGTTTGCCCAATCCTGATCAGCATCTGTCTGTCATTGCTGACATTACCGATGAAACCCAGGTGGAAAAAGCCTATGCCAAGGTTTTGGAAAATAAAGGCCGGATTGACTGGCTGATCAATAATGCTGGTTTAAGTCAGCGTGCCCTGATTGCCGACACCACCATGCAGACTGAACGCGCCATTATGGAAGTGGATTATTTCTCGCAGGTGTTTTTGACTAAAACGGTCTTGCCAACTTTCTTGAAACAGCAGTCTGGACGTATTGCATTTATTTCCAGTGTGGCAGGTTTGCTTGGCACCCAGTATCGCGCATCCTATTCCGCTGCCAAAGGTGCAATACATATGTGGGCGAACAGCCTGCGTGCTGAAGTGGCAGATCAGGGTATTCAGGTCTCGGTGATTTTCCCGGGCTTTGTCAAAACCAATGTCTCTTTTAATGCCTTAAATGGTGAAGGTAAACCGCAAGCCAAGCAGGATGAAGCAATTGAAAATGGTTTAGAGGCTGATGATTTTGCTAAACAGACGGTGAGGGCGTTACAGCAGGGCGAGGAATATATTGTGGTCGGTGGCCAGAAAGAAAAACTGGGCGTACTGGTTTCACGTATTTCACCAAAGATGCTGTATAAAATGATTCGCAAGACTAAAGTGAAATAAATTATTTAGTATACATAAAAGGGCAGCATTGCCCTTTTTTTGATATTTCTTAAAAAGAGAAAATTAAAATAGATCTTTTTCATAAATCAAAACATGATCGTTATATTCATATTTAAATTTCCGTCTCCCTCTGGGATGAGAAGCATAGCTTCGCAAGAGAATGAAGGGATTTCTTAGAAAAAAACCTCTCCTGCAAGGAGAGGGAATTCCCTTTATAGTGATTCAATTATGATTTATGGAAGAACTCTAATATATGTACCATTTATTTCTGGAGAATCTGATCCAAAGAGTACAGTTCCGATAACACGGATATGCAGAAAATTACCTTTTCACTCTGGTACTTAAGCCAAAAGCCGGTATGTTAATTAAAAATAACAGCCAACTGGAATAAGCTCATTCGATGAAAACACCGGTGCCAGACTACCTCAAGCATGTTTTAACTTCCTGCCGTGACAATCATAAAGGTGCCTTGGCAGATTATATTCCTGAGCTGGCAGCAGTCGATCCAGATAAGTTTGCTTTGGCACTTTCCACCGTAGATGGCACGATCTATTCCACCGGTGATGACGAAGTTGAGTTCACCATGCAGTCTATGTCCAAGCCTTTTGCCTATGCTCTGGCTTTGCAGAAAGTCGGCTTGACCAAGGTCATGGAAAAAGTAGGCGTGGAACCTTCGGGCGAAGCCTTTAACCAGATTTCACTGGAGAAGGATTCCAATATTCCAAAAAATCCGATGATCAATTCGGGTGCTATTACCATCCATTCTCTGATTCCCTATAAACGAACAGTGTCCCGTGCCGAACAATTGCGCCGTTTTTTAAGTGGTTTGGCTGGGCGTGAACTGAGTTTTGATACCGATGTATATACCTCCGAACTGAAAACAGCGTTTCGTAACAGATCCTTGGGCTATATGCTGCGTACCGTGGGAGTGCTGGAAGAAGATCCAGAAGCGATTGTTAATGGTTATATCAAGCAGTGTTCAATCAAGGTGACGGTCAAGGACCTGGCGATGATCGCCGGGGTGCTCGCCAACGGGGGAATTCAGCCACAAACTGGTAAAAAATTGCTGGACCGTTCTGTAGTGCGGCAAGTCCTGAGTGTGATGCTCACCTGTGGCATGTATGATGCTGCCGGTGACTGGCTGACCACCGTGGGTATTCCGGCCAAAAGTGGGGTTGCAGGTGGTATTATCGGCGTGTTACCTGGACAGGTGGGTATCGCCGTGTTTTCTCCGCGAATTGATGAGCATGGACATAGTGTACGTGGCGTCGATATTTTTGAACGTATGTCCCGAGAAATGGGTCTGCACTTAATGGAAGGGACGCCATCGGCACAAACCATTTTGCAAAGTCGTTATCTCACCGGTAAACGTGATCATGTGGTGGTGTATGAACTACGTGGCGTATTACAGTTTACTGAATCGGAAATGCTGCTGCGTATTTTGCAAGATGAACCAGAAGGCAAAAAACGAATAGTGTTGGATCTGACCAATTTGACCTTAATTCATAATGTTGGTGCCCGAATGTTATTTGAAGGTGTGGCTCGTTTGAAAAAGGATGGTCATCCAGTCGTGGTGGTTGACTCGGAAGGAATTTTGAGTGAAGCCCAAATGAAGGGAAATAAAAGGGTCGTGGTCAAAGAAAAACTGACCAAGTATCTGGAAAAATTTCAATAGACGTTTTTCTGCCAGCTTGCTTCAGAATAGGATATCTGTCAGTAAATAAAAAAGCCCCGATAATGCGAGGCTTTTTAAAATCTTGAGAATCTTATTTAATATGCTCAGCAATATCGGTAAAGATGACACCTAAACCATATGCCCCGGCATCCGGATAGCCCAAGCTACGGTCACCGACCGTACCGGCACGACCCATACGCGCCACGATGTCTTTGGTGGATTCTGCACCTTTTACTGCCGCCGCTGCACCCAACACAAAGTTTTCTTTAAACGTCTTGTGGGTATTGGCTGACCAGGAATATGCACATGGCACTAAGGCATCAATCAGGGTCTTGTCACCAACAACTGCTCCACGGCCAAATGAACGTTCGCCGGTAACTTGAATGCCTTTCACTGCTGCTTGCAGCATCTCGGCAAAATCTGACACAGTTAATGTGGATTTGCCTTGAATGGCTTTACTCGCTGCACGAAACGCTGAACCCCAGATCGGGCCCGATGCACCACCACAGTGTTCCATAATAATCATTGAACTATTTAGCAAGAATTCATCCATGTGCTGGGCTTGAATCAGGCTTTGCCATTCGCGTTTCAGCTGTTTAAAACCTTTAGCTACACTCATGCCAAAGTCACCATCACCTGCATGGGCATCCAGCTCGCAGAATGGCACTTCGTTTTTGATAATACAGGCAGCCATCACATCGACCACATAACGCATATTTTCAATCGTGAACTGTTCATTTTGAACTTCAGCATGTTCAGGCTGAGTTTCGACTTCCGTATTTATTACATCTTCTGCTGCGGCATTTTTTGTTGAGAAGATTAAAGGCTGTGCTGCTGAACCATCCATTTTAAGAGCGGGCGTGTTCGCCTCTGCATCTAAATAACCTTTTAGTTCATCATCCACAGCTAGCAATGACACCGAAGCACCGTTCATGTCGATACTGGTCATGTAGTTGCCGACAAAAGTACGGTAAATCTTGATGCCTTTGCGCGCCAAATGTTCGCACACATCATTATTAAAGACATACAGCTCTTGCATTGGTGTTGAACCAAAGCCATTCACTAGAACAGCAACTTCTTGCATGTCAGGGCGATCGAGGAACAGATCATCGATAATACGTTGTGCCAGTTCTTTGGATGGCAGGATTTTTTCACGGCGGATACCCGGTTCGCCGTGGATGCCGACGCCGTATTCCATTTCATCATTCGCTAAGGTGAAGGTGGGCGTGCCTTTGGCAGGAACGGTACATGAGCTATAGGCGAAACCAAGACTAATCACGTTATATGCTGCTTTTTGAGCCACAGCTTTGACTTCCGCAAGCTCTAAACCTTTTGATGCTGCTGCACCTGCAATTTTATGTACAAATACAGTACCCGCCACGCCACGACGGCCGACTGTGTAGAGGCTATCTTTAACGGCAATATCATCTGCCACTTTCACGTAATCAACTTTGATGCCATCTTCAGTGGCTAAGGCTGCGCCATTCTGGAAATTCATCATATCGCCAGAATAGTTTTTGATGATCATCAACACGCCTTTGTCCGTTGCGACACGTTGCAGGGCTTTATAGACCTGAATTTGTGAAGGTGATGCAAATACGTCACCGCATACGGCTGCGTCTAACATTCCTGTACCGACAAAACCTGCATGTGCAGGTTCATGCCCGCTACCACCGCCACTGATCAGTGCAACGTTATTGTGTTTTTGTTTACGTGAAATGATTTTGTGGGATTCGGTAAATTGTAGTTCAGGGTGGGCAAGGACAAAGCCTTTGCACATTTCGACAACCAGGTTTTCAGGGTTGTTGATGAGTTTTTTCATGGAAATATCAAACTTTTGGTAATTTCATTAATAAGTTTTAATTATTCACTAAAGTTGAAATATTTACTGATCTAAAAATGTTAAAACGGATGATGTGGGGTTGGGTGGTTAGAAAAGGGGCGGCTTGTTATTTTATTGCTTGCTTAATTTTACCTCCCTAGCTCTCACTTACCCTTCATTTTAAAGCAGTGCTTTAAAACTTGCTCAGGAAAGGGAGCATCCATTATTAAATGCATACAGTTATTGGATTTGCTATGAGTTCTCCCTCTCCCATTGGGAGAGGGTTGGGGTGAGGGTGCTTAATATTTGATTATGAAATTATGTCTGATAAAGGAGATATAACGTTATTTATAATTTTATGTGTGTTGGGGGACATTACCTCTAAATCGCAAGAAGTAAAGAAATGAGGAACAATTATTAAAAGTAAGCCTGTAATCAATGTAATTATGCTTACAGCAAGTTCCAAAACAATATTAATTAATTCAATTTGAGTAGCCATACCTATAAATAATGTTAGTTTACTCATACTATTTATTACAAGTGCTAGAGAAGCCACCAAAAGTATGCTTCCTATAAATTTTGAATATTTAAGAGTAAAAAAATACATGTAAGAATAAACACGAGCGCTCATGTTGAACCCTTGTTAAAAAGAATTGAGGATTATTTAATCTATATTCGAATGTAGTAGTAAACGCAAGCAATTCGATAATTATTTATAACTTATTAAATTTTTTTACTTACATAACGGGCAGTCAGTACTTTACGTATGAAGGATTAGACACAGATAGAATTCGAGATGAAGCTTTGGCTCAATTTGGGTCGAAAGTATTAAGGTTTGATAATGGGCAGGTGATGGGGCGGATTGATGATGTAGCAAATGTAATTTATAAATATTGTTTGAATGAGCTTTCTAAAGAATCCCCCTAAATCCCTTTTTAAAAAGGAGGTTAGGAGGGATTATGAGAAATAAAATAGGGTTCTAAAAAGAGAAATATTTAATTGATAATTGAGCAAATTTATTGTTTTTATAGATATTTTTCTTTAGAAGAATTTTTCTTTTAGATAAGATAAAGCAATTTCCTTATAAAAAATCCTAAAAATGAGTGAAATACAATTTTGGAATGTGATCACAAACGATTTTGCATTTGGTGATGTATTAGAGGCAATAGTTGCAGCTATATGTATTGCTTTACTCTTTTTCTTTATAAAAGAAAAATTATTTGGTATTCCTGATTTTTCAGGAAAATGGTTTTTGAAGTCTATTACCAAGCAATCAAAATATAATCCATTTATTTCTATGGAATTACAACACCAATTGTTTTTAAGGTTAGAGGGAAATAATTTAAGAGGAGCTTCTGAAAAAATATACGAAAATTCCTCCTATGGTATGAGAAAAACGCACTATAAACACGTTCTAACGTATGTTGGTCATTATCGATCAAATGCAAAGATAGAAGGTTCAATACAAAAAAGAATTTTTAGTTCAGATATTTTGACATTACATGCAACTGAATATGGAGAAAGACGATCATCAACGATTTATTGTCGTTTTGAGTTGACAAAAAAATATTGGATTTTTGGAGGATACAAAGATCATATTTTTAAAGGTGAATTTTACTCTATGGTAGCAGACCAAAAAGGGGAGGTTTGGTTGTCACAAACTGAATTTTCAAAATCAATTCCACAGATTATTCCAAAATGAAAAGGGTTTATTTCTGTTTGACGATACCTTTTCTATTTTTTGCTAAGGTTTTAATTTTATTTAGAACTTCTAGATTTAATCAAGATTTAGAAAAAATTAGCAATTTAATATCAAAGACCGAGTTAGATTTAGACAAGGAAATTTTATATATTCTGGCTGTAGCTGAAGATCATAGAGTAAATAGTCATTTAGGCATTGATCATTATGCAATGTTAAGAGCAATTTACTATACGAAATTTAAAAAACAGTTTCAGGGTGCAAGTACAATAGCTCAACAGCTAGTAAGAGTGGCTACTGATCGATATGAAAAAACTTGGCGTAGAAAATTGAGAGAGCAACTTTTAGCAGTTTTGATCTCTCGAAGATTTAGCATAGAACAAATATCAACTACCTATCTTAAAATTGCATTTTTAGGGTCAGGTATGAATGGATTAGATAGATACCTTAAATGGAAAAATATTAACCATTCATTAACTACATTAGAAAAAATTGAAATTATATCTAGGCTGAAATATCCAGAACCGTTAATAACTAACCATGAGTGGTCGTCTAAAATCAAAATAAGAGTTGGTAATATATCATCTAAACTAGAAAAATCCCTCCCAACCTCCCTTTGAAAAAGGGAGGAGCTGTCACGTAATTCATTTGATACGTGAAAGTCCCCCTTTGGAGAAGGGGAATTTAGGGGGATTCAAAGATTCAAAACAAAAAAATCCCCTCACTCGAGGGGATTTTTCATATTCGATACGAATGGATTCTTCCCCCTTTATCAAAGGTGAGAAGCATCGCTTCGCAAGGAGGGGGATTAAACCACAGAATCATCCAAATTCGGTGCTAACCAACGTTTCGCTTCATCCAAGGTCCAGCCTTTACGCTTCGCATAATCCTCGAGCTGATCGCCAGAGATTTTACCCACGTTAAAGTATTCCGTTTCAGGGTTTGCATAGTAGAAACCGCTCACAGATGAAGGTGGCCACATCGCAAAGCTAGACGTTAAGTACGTGCCCATTTTCTCAGTCGTACCTAACCAGTCAAATAATGGCGCTTTTTCAGAATGCTCAGGACAAGCAGGGTAGCCCGGTGCAGGACGAATACCCACATACTTCTCTTTGATCAATGCTTCATTGTCCAAAGACTCATTCGGTTGGTAGCCCCAGAACTCTTTACGGATCCGCTGATGCAGATGTTCAGCAAAGGCTTCCGCAAAACGGTCACCCAAGGCTTGAACCATGATTGCATTATAGTCATCACCTTTGGCTTTATATTCTTGCGAAAGTTCTTCCGCACCAAAGATTGAAACGGTGAAACCACCCAAGTAATCTTGAGCTACATCTTTCGGTGCAATAAAGTCAGCCAGAGAGTAGTTCGCTTTACCTGTTACTTTGTCAGACTGCTGACGTAGGTGCTCGAAGGTATGCGTTACATTGCCAGCTTCATCAGTCACTGCAACCGTATCTGAACCGGTACGATTTGCCGGGTAGATGCTGAACGTTGCACGCGCATCGAAACGTTTATTGTCGATAATATTTTTCAACATTGCTTGCGCTTGTGCATACAGGTCACGTGCTGCTTCACCGACAACTTCATCTTCAAGAATTTTCGGGAATTTACCCGCAAGGCTCCAAGAGATAAAGAATGGCGTCCAGTCAAAGTATTCCACCAAGGTTTCTAGAGGATAGTTGGTGAAAGTCTGAGAACCAATGAAATTTGGTTTTACTGGTGCATTCTTGTCGAAGTCGATTTTGAAGCCATTTTCAACTGATTCTTTATAAGAGAGCTTCGCAGCTTTCGGCTGTTTATTGGCAAGACGGGTACGGATTTTTTCATAATCCGCTGCATAGTCTGCCATCAATTGTGGTTTCATTTCGGCAGAAAGTAATTGTGTGGTCACACCTACAGCACGAGAGGCATCAGCCGTATAGAACACACCATCATTTTGATATTGCGGAGCAATCTTCACCGCTGTATGCGCTTTCGATGTGGTCGCACCACCAATCATCAGTGGAATGTTAAAGCCTTTACGTTGCATTTCTTTGGCAACAAAAACCATTTCATCTAAGCTAGGTGTGATCAAACCAGATAGACCAATGATGTCAACTTTCTCATCAATTGCCGTTTGTAGAATCTTCTCACACGGCACCATCACGCCAAGGTCCACGATGTCATAACCGTTACAGCCAAGTACCACGCCCACGATATTTTTACCGATGTCGTGTACGTCGCCTTTTACTGTAGCCAGCAGGATTTTACCTTTGGCTTCGCCTTGGGTTTTTTCCGCTTCAATAAACGGGTTCAACCAGGCCACGGCTTGTTTCATGACACGTGCAGATTTCACCACTTGTGGCAGGAACATTTTACCGGCACCGAACAGGTCGCCGACCACGTTCATACCTGCCATTAAAGGCCCTTCAATCACATCTAAAGGACGTGCAGATTTTAAACGGGCTTCTTCAGTATCCTGATCGATGTAAGTGGTGATGCCTTTCACCAATGCATATTCAAGACGTTTTTCAACACTTTCATTACGCCATTCCAGGTTTTCTTCGGCTTTTTGTGCGCCTGCTTGACCACGGTATTTTTCAGCAATAGTCAGTAATTTTTCAGTCGCTTCTTGACCGCTTTCACCTTGATTACGGTTCAAGACCACATCTTCAACGGCTTCTTTCAGTTCTGCATCGATATCATCGTAAATCGCAAGCTGGCCGGCATTCACGATCCCCATGGTCAAGCCTTTCTGGATCGCGTGATACAGGAACACCGCATGGATCGCTTCACGAACAGGTTCGTTACCCCGGAATGAGAACGACACGTTTGAGATCCCGCCTGAAATCATCGCATTTGGCAGGTTTTGTTTGATCCAACCAGTCGCTTCAATGAAGTCTACGCCATAGTTATTGTGTTCTTCAATACCGGTTGCCACTGCAAACACGTTCGGGTCAAAGATGATGTCTTCAGATGGGAAGCCGACTTCATTTACCAGCACGTCGTAAGAACGTTTACAGATTTCTTTTTTACGCTCTGCAGTATCCGCCTGACCATTTTCATCAAATGCCATCACGATCACTGCAGCACCGTACTGACGGCAGAGGCGGGCACGTTCTACAAACTCGTCATAACCTTCTTTTAAGGAAATCGAGTTCACCACGGCTTTACCTTGTACGCATTTCAAACCTGCTTCAATGATCTCCCATTTTGAAGAATCAAGCATGATTGGCACACGTGAAATATCAGGTTCAGATGCGATCAGATTCAGGAAGTGCACCATTGCAGCTTGTGAATCGAGCATGCCTTCATCCATATTGATGTCGATGATCTGCGCACCAGCTTCAACTTGTTGACGGGCAACGTCTAAAGCTTCTGTGAAGTTTTCTTCTTTAATTAAACGAAGGAACTTTTTAGAACCAGTCACGTTGGTACGTTCACCGACGTTCACGAACAACGAATCTTTGGTGATGTTAAATGGTTCTAAACCACTTAAACGGCATGCAGGCTCAATTTCAGGAATCTGGCGTGGCGCAATACCTTCAACTGCTTGTGCAATCGCGCGGATATGATCCGGCGTAGTACCACAGCAACCACCGGTGATATTGATCAAGCCGCTTTCAGCAAATTCTTTGATGAATGCTGCCGTTTCTTCAGGGGTTTCATCATAACCACCGAAAGCATTTGGCAAGCCTGCGTTTGGATGTGCAGAAACGAAAGTATCAGCAACGTCAGATATGGTTTTTACGTGTGGACGCATCGCATCTGCACCCAGCGCACAGTTAAAGCCGATTGAAATCGGTTCTGCATGACGCATTGAATTCCAGAACGCTTCAGCGGTTTGACCGGTCAATGTACGGCCTGATGCATCGGTAATCGTACCTGAGATCATGATTGGCAATTCATAACCAATTTCTTTAAACACTTCTTTTACCGCAAAAATGGCAGCTTTGGCATTCAAGGTATCAAATACTGTTTCGATGAGGATAATGTCGGCACCACCTTCAATCAGTGCTTTGGTCGATTCGATATAGTCGACTTTTAATGCATCAAAAGTAATGTTACGGAATGCAGGATCATTTACGTTTGGTGAAATAGAGGTGGTACGTGAAGTCGGACCAATTACACCTGCCACAAAACGTGGTTTTTCAGGGGTCGAATATTTCGCGCAGGCCTCTTTGGCAAGACGTGCTGCCTCACGGTTAATTTCTGGAACCAGATCTTCCATGTGGTAATCCGACATTGAAACACGGGTACCGTTAAAGGTATTGGTTTCAATAATGTCAGCGCCCGCTTCAAGATACGCTTCATGGATACCTTGAATAATGTGTGGTTGTGTTAAAACCAGAAGGTCGTTGTTGCCTTTAAGGTCATATGCCCAATCAGCAAAACGCTCACCCCGATAATCGGCTTCTTCCAATTTATGGCGTTGGATCATGGTACCCATCGCACCATCGATAATTAAAATTCTTTTGGCAAGAAGTTCTTTCAGGGTGGCAAGTGTGGACATTCAGACTTTCTCAGTAAGCATCAAAAACGGCAATAATCTTAACAGATTAGTGCGCAGTTTTCTGTAGCCATTATTCAGAATGCTGGATATGGCTGATATGAAAATCTGATAAGAAAATTGAACTGTGCATAGAAAGCTGAAAACAGATAGAAAACAGAAAGCCCTAAGTCAGTTATGGAGGAATTGAACCGAAAATAAAATATAAATGAGTTTCATGAAAGTGTCATATGGCTGGGGCAATATAGAGTCAACTGTGACCGGCTCAGGAAAATGACAGTCCTGAGAAAATGATCAATTTTATTGCAAAACATGAATGAAGTTGAGTGGATAAACGGTTTTTATTTAAATAAATTATTGATTTTTATTTTTTAATTTTAATATTGATAGTATGTAGCTTTAGGATGAACGGCAGCAAGAAAGTCTAAGAAATTGGTCTATATGATGGCGCTTTGTCATATAATTGTCACAATTAAACTGAACAATATGGGGATTCTTGAATCCTCTATTCCTGCTTGCATGAATTCTAATCAAACTCCCTCAGGTTCAGCCCATCAGTCGCCTTCACATAAGTCGACTAATGTTCATGTGCCAACACCGAAATTTTTTATGCCGGTGTTTCTGACTGTAATTATTTCTACGCTGATTTATATCGGCTTTCAGTTGACTTCAGATCTGGCGCATGTTCCAGCAATCGGTATGTATTCGATGATTCTTTTAGCCACAGCGCTATTTATTGCGCTGGGCTTTGAATTCGTCAATGGTTTCCACGATACAGCCAACGCGGTTGCCACCGTAATCTATACCAACGCATTGTCTGCACCGGTTGCAGTCATGTGGGCAGGTTTCTGTAATTTCCTTGGGGTAATGGTGGCCAGTGGTGCCGTTGCTTACGGGATCATTGCATTACTTCCTGTTGAACTGATTATGAACGTGGGTACAGGGGCCGGTTTTGCCATGGTCTTTGCCATGCTGATCGCCGCGATTCTCTGGAATCTGGGCACCTGGTTCCTGGGTATTCCTGCTTCGAGTTCACATACCCTGATTGGTTCGATTCTGGGGGTGGGCATCATGAACTATCTGCTCAACGCAGGTGGCGGTGCTTCCGGTGTGGACATGGAACAGGTGATGAAAGTCGGTAAGGCGCTGTTATTTTCGCCTTTGATCGGTTTTGCTTTTGCTGCAATCCTGTTCTTGCTGGTGAAAAAAATCTTCAGAAAGCAGCTAGAACTGTTTAAGCCACCTGAAGGTAACAAGCCACCACCACCACTGATTCGTGCCATTCTGATTTTTACCTGTACTGGCGTAAGCTTTGCCCATGGTTCAAATGATGGTCAAAAAGGTATGGGCCTGATCATGCTGATCTTGATCGGTTGTGTACCTTTGGCATACTCGTTAAACAAGAATCTTGATGCACAGCATATCCAGTCTTTCGGTCAGTTATCTGCTCAAACTGCTGATGTGATCTATCCACAGCATGATGATATTCCGGATGAACAGGCACGTGCCGTAATTACCAAATATATTCAGACTAAAGAGTTAAATGCTGAAGTTGTGCCAGCATTGGCAAGCTTAACGGATCATTTGGGTGAAAAAGTCGGTTCATACACGAATATTAAAGATGTGCCTGAGGCGCAAGTTTCAGAATTCCGTAATGACATGTACTTGAGCACCACAGCATTTAAACGCTTGGATAAAGCAGAAGCTTTGCCTGCGATGACTGCTGCACAGGAAAAAACAGTTGACGACTATCGTGATAACCTGGATTCATTCCTGCAATACATCCCGACTTGGGTAAAAGTGGCGGTTGCTTTGGCCCTTGGTCTAGGTACCATGGTGGGCTGGAAACGTATTGTAGTGACTGTAGGTGAGCGTATTGGTAAACAACATATGACTTATGGTCAGGGGATGTCTGCCGAGCTGGTAGCCATGACTACAATTGCTGCTGCAGACGGTTTCGGTATGCCGGTATCAACGACTCATGTTCTGAACTCTGCGGTTGCAGGTACGATGGTAGCGAACAAGTCTGGCCTGAACTTCCAGATGGTGAAAACGATTCTGTCTGCCTGGGTGTTCACACTGCCAGCAACGATCTGTCTGTCAGGTGGTTTGTACTGGGTACTGTTAAAAGTTTTCTAAGAAAATTTGATGTAAAAAACGCTGCCAAGGCAGCGTTTTTTATTGGTGATTTTTACCTCTCCCTTTCGCACTCGGAATATATTCTAAGGATGCTCATCTCCTAAAAAGAGAGGAAGAGCTTTATATTTAAATAGAGTGATTTAAGTAGAGAATAACCTCTCCCTGACCCTCACTTGTACTTCGTTTTAAAAGCAGTGCTTTAAAACTTGCTCAGGAGAGGGCTGGGATGAGGGAAAAGTAAAAAAACTTTTTCTCACCAATACCTGTGTAGTGCTTTAAAAACTTGGACAGGAAAGAGCGATTACTATTATTTCTTCAACTTGCCTAACAATCCTTTCGGCAACTTATCCGTCGCAAAACCATATAGCGCCGCAAAAGGCAGTGCAGTACGTGCCAGATAAGCCACTCGCCATAAACCACCATGATTTGCACCAGACATCATCAGCTCAAGTGGATGATTCAGTTTTACATCTGGATTAGCCACAGACTCCGGATTACGCAGATCATGAATCCATAAGGCTGCCATAATCGCATTGGTAGTTTCTGGTGCAAAAGCTTCGACATCAAACAGGCTGGCACCATTAAACGCAGCTTTAAGCAGCGGATTCTTGGTTACAGAATAAGTGGTTGTAGAAGGTGCGATATTAATACTGACATGTTGGCCATTGGTACGTGCCAGTGTGGCACGCCATTGCTGGATGCGTTTTGCCAGCGCATAGTTCGGGCCTTGTTCAACGACCAGACAGTCACATATGCCATAGGATTGATCAGCAACTTTGAATAAATCTTGTGCATTTTTCTTAAAGAAATGTTTGCGTGAGATTAGCGAAATACCTTTGGTCAAAGTACTTTCCAGTTTAGACAGATAATGGTATTTGCTTTGCGATGCTTGAACAACTTCTTCTGGCACCGCATAGACGTCAGTTGGTGTACACATATACATCAAACTGGTATTGGCTTTCTGCCCGCTGACATGTTTCATGATTGCATCCATTGCCATGGAAACACGCACATGTTTTTCACCATCCAGGTAGGCGATTGCTGCCAGATCCAGGTTTTGCTCGAACTGAATCAGCCATTGGGCAATTTCTGGAATTTGCGTTAGCAGGTTGGCACCGAGCTTCTCTTTTAGAACTTCAATTGAAGTATCCGCTGGCAGAGTTTCAGCTGAAGGCGCATATAAAGTAGCATTACCTTCACTTACCGTATCCAGAATCTTGCTCCAGACACGGGTATTGGGCAGGTCAATTGCCACGATATTGGCTTTCCATTTAGATAACCAGGTCAGTGGACCCGCTTCAGAAGCAGCACCGAACAGCACCGTGGTACGATCTGACAGGTCAAACCATTCCGGATGGGCAATACATTCACGCAGGGCATGGGCATGACTTGGCTCGACGATACCACGTTCTTCCCATAGTTGGATCTGGTCCACTAAGGCTTGTCCCTGCAATTTTTTACCATGATAAGGCACATACCATTCAGGAGCTTTTTCAGACTGACCTTTCAGCTGAAAGGTACTCAGGTTTTGCGCAGGTAAAGACATTACATCTTTGAGTAGATGCTTCTGGCCATCACGGTAATATTCAAAACTGGCATGCGCTGTTTCCAGACCTTGTTGGGCAATATTCAGTGCTGCACCTGGAGAGCGCAGGCCATCTTCAACCAGATGTTTAAAGTGAACCGGATATTGCTTACGCCAGTTTTTTTCCTGTTGAGCTGCGCTGGCATGTACAGGATCAACAGCGTTTAAGGCTTCAGAAATGATAGTGCGGCCAATTTTTGAAGTGCTAGGTTTTTGTTGTGAAGCAGAAATAGGGAATTGAAGACCGTCTGGGGAATTGGACATGCAAAATATCTCGCGATTTACAGCAATTAATATACAGATGTATACATTATCACTGCAAAATCCACTCCAAGGTTGGCAATATATGACATCCTGACTTTTAAAATTATTACGAGATGTTTCGAAATAAAAGGAAGCATATGGCTTCCTTATCATCACTCGTTTAAAAACTAATTCTCAGTACCCTTGATGAATGAAAGAATCTAGAAGGGGAGTTGAGCCAGTTTATTCAGGAAGTGTGGAATAAGTCGAGGTTCCAGGATAATGGTCATAATCACACCATAAGCCGCCCCCCAAAGATGGGCGCTGTGATTGATATTGCTGTTCCCACGTTTGCCAGACCAGACACTATAAGCGACATAAAGTACTGCAAAAATAATGGCCGGCACAGGAATAAAAAACACGAAAATCAGTTTCCATGGCTCAAACAGAATATAGGCAAATAGCACTGCTGATACTGCACCCGAGGCCCCCAGACTTGCCCAGCGTGGATTATTTTTATTTTGCAGATAACTCGGAATAATGGCTGCAATCAGACCACCCAGATAGAACAGGACAAAGCCCAGATCATAAAGATACTGGCGATAAAAGCTCTCGATAATACTGCCAAAGAAGAACAGCGTAATCATATTGAACAGTAGATGTGTGCCATCTGCATGAATAAAGCCATGCGAAATAAAACGGTCATATTGACCACGTTGAATTGCTGGTGGCCAGAAAATCAGACGGTTCATGACCTGCTCTTTGGAAAAGGCAATAAAAGAGATGATGCAGGTAATCAGAATAAGGGTAACGGTATGATTAAAGGGTAAATGCAGCATAGACGGCAGTTCTAATTCTGAAGTAGTGATCCCTAATCTTGCCATTATTCTGACATTTAAGTAGTACTTTTATAATAAATCCGACAATTTTAGTTGAAATTTTAAATTTACCCCGCATCTTCAGTTAAAATGGCAGCTTCAGCTTGAGGAAATTATTGTTATGTCGACTGAGAACAGCAGCACTGCAGTTACAGAAGAAATTCCAAATCTATTGATTACACCGACTGCACAAGAGTATTTAAAGGATCTACTGGAAAAGCAAAATACACCAGGTATTGGTGTACGCGTTTTCGTGGAAAATCCGGGTACACCGCGCGCTGAATGTTGCATGGCTTATAGTGCACCAGATGAAGTTGTACCGACAGATTACAAACAGGATTATCCAGAATTCCCTGCGTATATCGATACTCCATCTATTCCTTATTTGCTCGATGCAGTAATTGATTACAACAAAGACCGCTTTGGTGGTCAGCTGACTTTCCGTGCACCAAACTCTAAAGTGCCACGTGTAGGTCCTGATGCCTCGGTAGAAGAGCGTATTACTTACGTGCTTCAGTCAGAAATTAATCCAGGTCTGGCAGGTCATGGTGGTAACTGTGCACTGGTTGAAGTGGTTGAAGATCCTGAACACGGTTTGACTGCTGTACTTAAATTTGGCGGCGGTTGTCAGGGCTGTTCAGCAATTGACGTGACTTTGAAACAAGGCGTTGAAACGACTTTGAAACAGCACGTTCCAGAACTTGCACGTGTGGTTGACCAGACTGACCATAGTCAGGCTGAAGGTGCATACTTCAAGTAAGTAGCAAATAAAATTTAGCTTATGAAAAAGGCCTCAAATATTGAGGTCTTTTTTTATTTGTATTTAATAATGATAATAATTATCAATAGTAATTGTGTTTAGAGTAACATTTGATACAATGCGTCACAATTCCATCAATATTTCTTCATAAATCTACTTTTGGGGCGTAAATAGAGTATGAACACACCGTTTTTGAAATCGACGTTAGCCTTTGCAATCGGCTCGGCAATGGCGGGCAATACATTTGCAGTAGAAGTTGGTGCTCCACAAGTTGAAGCTGCGAAACTGCAAACGATTGTGGTAACTGCAACAGGTTATGAACAAGACCTGTCTAAAGCACCTGCATCCATTACGGTCATTGATCGTGAAGAATTAGAAAAGCGTGAATATAACGACATTACCGATGTATTGCGTAATACGCCAGGGGTCGTAGTTTCAGGTGCAGGTTCTGCACAGACCATCAGTATTCGTGGCATGAGCTCAAATTACACCTTGTTTCTAGTAGATGGTAAGCGTCAATATGGTAAAGATGTGAACCCAAATGGTGATGACGGTGGTTTTGAAAAAAATATCCTGCCACCAATTGCCGCAATTGAACGTATTGAAATTATCCGTGGTCCAGCATCAACTCTTTATGGCACAGACGCCATGGGCGGGGTAGTCAATATCATTACCAAAAAAGTGTCTGATGAATGGTCTGGCAATATTGAGTTAGGGACCATCATTCAGGATAGTAACCGCTCAGGTGATATTAAAAATGGTTCTGTATATCTTGCCGGTCCTTTAATTGCAGATAAGCTTGGCTTGCAACTGGCAGTCAATAAGCAGGAACGTAATGAAGATCGTTATATTGGCGGCTTCCGTGGCACCGAGCGTGAAAGCTTAAACTCGCGTTTGACCTATGCGATTAATGATGATCATGATGTGCAAGTTGAAGCCAATTTTGTACAACAGGAATCTACGACTTCAGTCGGTAAAACGGTAGCACCCGCTCAAGGTGCTGCAGATTCGTTTTCGCGCAATTATCGTAATGTTTATTCAGTAACTCATAATGGCCGTTATAACGATAACTTGGACAGTTCATCATATATTCAATATGAAAATTCAAAAAATCCGGATCGAGGCAATACGGAACTGGGTACCAAAGGAATTACCTTAGATACCTGGACTGCTAACAGTCAATGGAATTTGTTATTGGGTGACCATACTTTATCATTTGGTGGATATTTTAAAGATGAAAAGCTCGAAGATAAAGCCACTAACCGTAATCCGAATTCACCTGAGTTTAGTGAATTGACGCGCTGGTCTGCTGCAGCGTTCTTGGAAGATACCTGGAACATGACAGATCGTTTCGATTTAACAGCCGGCTTACGTTATGACCATGATGAAAACTATAGTGGTCATTTATCACCACGTCTGTATGGGGTGTACGCTATAAATGATAATTTTGTTGTAAAAGGCGGTGTAGCTACAGGTTATAAACAACCTGATATTCGTGCAGCCACTGAAGGTTTCTATAGTGTTACCGGTGGTAGCGGTTCACCATTACCAACAGGGCGTGGCATCATTCGTGCGAATCCGGATTTAGAACCTGAATCGAGTCTATCTACTGAACTGGGCTTCAACTGGAAAAATGATTATATCAGTACTTCTATTACCGGCTTTATCACTAAATATGAAGACCGTATTACCGAAGTGCGTGCCTGTGAAACCGATACCGATGGTACAACGACAAACCGAAATAACTGGCAAAACTGGACATGTTTCGAAGGAGACACGCCGTTTTACTTCATCAGTGAGCGTATTAACGTGGATGAAGCAGAAATTCGTGGTGTGGAAGCTACTTTAGAAGCTACTTTAAATGACTATACGACATTAACTGCAAATTATACTTATACAGATTCCGAGTTTAAGTCGGGTGATTTTAAAGGTCAGCCACTGAACCAGATGCCAGAACATATGTTCAATATCGGGGTAGATTATGAATTAAGCGATGCATTAAATGTATGGAGCCGCTTGCACCATCGTTCTGAAACATCTGCTTACCTGAGTCGTACCTCTATAGCCCAGCCGAATCCAGGCTATCAATTTATAGACCTTGGTTTTAACTACAAATTTAGCCCGAGCCTGACAGGTAAATTTGGGGTCTATAATCTGCTGGATGAAAAAGCAGAAGATATTGATGGTGACCAATTATTAGATGGTCGTCGTTACGGTATCAGCTTAAATGCAAAATTCTAAATCTGTGAGTATAAAAAAAGCCGCGTGAAGCGGCTTTTTTTATACTTCAATCTTTAAGATATTCAGTGTACTTTTGGAATAATAAAACTGTTCCAGATATTGGCGTGCACGTTCACGTAAATAGCCTTGTGAAATCATCTGCTGAATAATCGGTGTCAGCAAGGCATTCAGTTCATGCTGAATCAGCGACTCATCGATATTCAGATCACGAAGTAGCAGATCAAAAGTGTGCTCCTGATTACGGACATACCAGGCATGTACGCCATCCTGTATCTGCTGTTGCAGATAATCGGTCTGGCGCATGTGATCCCAGATCTCATGGCCCAAATTCACAGTCTGGGTCAGGTCTTGTACTTCAATATAATTCTTTAATACGGACAGAGGCATGTCTTTGATTTTATGCCAGAGATTCGCTTGAAAATGATAGAGTTTTTCATCATCAAAATGCTGGTTCAGGATATTTTCACTCAACTGGCCAAGCTTGAGAATATTCTTTTGCAAGTATTTGGCAATGGTATTGTCCAGACTGGTATCAGTGACATTTTCCAGTACAGATTTGCCCATTTTCATAAAGCGGGAAACACCGGGTACGCTTTTGGCAATCACCGAATTATCCAGATAATCCTGAATTGAATGTTGGATCAATTGGCTGATCATGGCAGAGAAGGCCGGATTACTCACTACTTTCTTGATCAGGCGCTGACGATGACCACTTTTACTTGCGACATACTGAGCAATCTTATCAATGGTCAGTACAGGAATCACATCGGCAATCTTGGTGTTGTCATTTGCAGGATGGACCAAAGCAAAACGGATATGTTCTGCAATTTGTTCAATCAAAAAAGAGCTGGCTGCTGTGCCTAATATTTGTTTTTGCAATAGCAGGTTAATTTGCATTGGACTCCACAGATCTTTCAGGGTCTGTTTGCGGAACCAGAGATAAAAAGTCTGAAACTCATTTTGAATCGTTTCAGATTGAGCAAATGACTGATCTAGAAAGTCAAGCTGAGCTTCGATCAATTGTTCAATCATCGGGTGTTTCTGCATATTGATTCTAAAAGTTAATTTAAAGGGATGAGTTTATCAGCAAGTGGATTTTTTAGGGTCTGTGTCTTTGCAAGAAAAGGTAAATAATACTGTGCAACCTGTTTTTCTGCTTCAAGAATCGGTATATGACCAACATTGTTCAGGATCACTGGTGTTTCAGCACGTTTAAATAGGGAGTGCAGCTCTTTAGCCACTTCAACATTAATAATACGATCCTGCTTACCCCATAAAATCAACGTTGGTGCTTCTACAGTACGGGTCAAACGAGCAAATGTTTCCGGCGTGTAGATCCGGCTCAGCATGACAATTTGATCAATAGCTTTGCTGGTCTGCTCGGAACGGGAAATCAGCAGTTTTTCCTGGGCATGTTTTAACTGCTCTGAGAGAGCAGGCGGATGCTGCATCAGTTTATGACTGACATCTTCCAGATCTCCCGGTTTGCTTACAATCAGGTTCTTTAAAGCATATGGATCACGGGTATAGCGCGTATTGGCGTTTTTATAGATTCCGGCACTATTCAGTAAGAACAGGCTTTGCGTATCGAAAGGATATTGAGAAGCATAAACTGTGGCAATCGACCCCCCTAGAGAATGTCCAGCAACATGCAGATTCTCATCGACATCCAAAGCTTCCAGAAAGATACGCAGTTGAGAGGTTACATTCGGTACTGAGAAATCAAAATCTGCGGGTGTACGGGTGTCACCATTATTGGGTAAATCTGGAACGATCACATGATAATAAGGCGTAAGAAACCGTGCGACACGATTCCAGTCGTCTTTGGTGCCCGCCAGACCATGAATCAGTAAAATAGAGGGTTTATTGACATTCCCGCCCTCGTTATAGCTCCAGGAAATATGACCGACTTTCAGCGTTTTGCTTTTCAGACCCGCCTGTAGCCGTTCCTGAACCAGATACTGGCTAAGAATATTATTGCCTGGCTGAGCACGCGTAGGAAAACTGACTTGGGCCTGACTTAGTGTGCTGAAGCTTGGGGCTAATATTAGGGTCATGGCGCAGAGTAATTTTGAGCGCTTTATTAATTTTCTTATCATGGCGTCACATTCCTTGTCTTGCATCCAGTGTACTGTTCAAAACAGTTTTATCCTGAAGCAAATCCACCTTGTTCAGATAAAATTATAGAGTTATTTCTATTGTAAATAATTGTGAAGTAATGTCACCAATAAGTTATTCACATAAGTGAAAAAAATCAGTTTTCATGTGAACTCTGATCATAAATTGAAATATTAGTGTGATGCAGGTCTACTGATAGAAATTTAGACAAGCTGATTTTTTGCAAGTGACATTCATAAATCAGAGGATTAAAATATTGCAACTTAAAACAACGGTGGTAAACACGAATGCTCACAGCTCAGGAAGCTATAGAACGTCTTAAAAAGGGTAACCAACGCTTTGTCAACGGTGAAACGCAGCATTTAAAATTATTATCGCATCAGCAACGTGCTGAAATGGCAGAAAGTCAGGAACCATTTGCTATTGTTTTAGGATGTTCAGATTCACGTGTGCCAGCAGAAATGGTATTTGACCAAGGTCTGGGTGATCTGTTTGTCATTCGCGTAGCAGGGAATATTGTCGCGCCGTCTCAGGTTGGTAGTGTTGAGTTTGCTGCAGAAAGCTTTGGTTGTCCTGTAGTCATTGTTTTGGGTCATACCCATTGTGGCGCAATTCATTCTACGATTGAAGCACTAACCAATCCGGCAACTCCGCCATCTGCAAATCTGATGTCAATTGTTAACCGTGTACGTCCATCAGTTGAAATTCTGATGCAGACTGAACTGAAGGATGACCTCAACAAACTGTCTAAGCATGCAGTGCGTTCGAATGTATTTGCTTCCGTGAACCAGTTACGTCATGGTTCAGCAGTACTGGAAAATCTCATTGCACAAGGCAAATTACTGGTGGTGGGTGCTGAATACTCACTGGAAACTGGTGAAGTCACCTTTTTTGATTTCTAATTTGAATTTTAAGAATGAATGATATTAAAGGCGCCTTAGAGGGCGCCTTTAATATATGGATAAGCATTATTTAACAGGATACTTTGTGCCTTGGCATTTGGATGTACCAGATCCTGTTGCATCAAGTTTTTATTTCCTGCTACCCCATTCAAAAAGAATGGTAACAATTTCACTTTATATTGCTGGCTCACCACCTTGTAATTATTTTCAAAAGCTTTTGTATAACTTTGACCATAATTTGGCGGCATTTTCATGCCAAAAAGAATGACTTTTGCTTTGGCTTTCTGACTTTGCTGAACCAGATTTGCCAGATTTTTCTGAATCATCTGTGGCGGCTGACCACGTAGGCCATCATTGCCACCCAGTTCAATCACGACAATATGTGGCTTGTGGGTCTGGAGCAGTTTAGGCAGACGTGCCAGTGCACCGCTGGTGGTTTCACCGCTCACACTTGCATTGACCACTTTATGCTGTTTCGGATACTGTTGGTTTAAACGTTTTTGCAACAGATTGACCCAACCCTGTTCAGGTTGAATACCATAACCCGCACTTAAGCTGTCACCCAGAATCATAATGGTCTTTGCTGAAACCAGCACCGGCATCAGGCACAGGCCAAACAGTGCTAAGCTGCGGAATAGATAAGACTTTAGAATTTGAATATTCAGATGCATAGGAAAAGTATGATTCAAGATCGCCAGAAAGCTACCATCATGCCACAGCCAATAATTTCTGCTCAACAATTGACACAAAAGATACAACTATCACAAAAACAGTTGACGATTTTTGAGGACCTCAATCTGGAGATTCTGGCTGGAGAACAGGTAGCGATTACCGGACGATCCGGCTCTGGGAAATCCACCTTACTGGGCATACTGGCAACCCTGGATCAGGCCAGTTCAGGTCAGTTACAGGTCTGTGGCGAATCCATTACTGAAATGAATGAAGAACAGCGAGCCAAGGTCAGACTGGAAAATATCGGTTTTGTATTTCAGTCTTTTCAGCTGTTGCCACATCTGACTGCATTAGAAAATGTGATGTTGCCCTTACGTTTACAGCCAAACTTCAATTATGCCGCAGCCGAACAAAAAGCGTTGAATCTGTTGCAAAGAGTAGGGCTGGACCGTCAGGCCCAGCAAACCCCTAAAGTGCTTTCTGGCGGGGAACAGCAACGTGTTGCGATTGCCCGTGCTTTGGTGAGTGAGCCAAAAATCATTTTTGCTGATGAACCGACTGGAAATCTGGATGGGGAGACCGCCAAGGAAATTGAACAGCTGTTATTTCAGTTAAACCATGAATTGGGTACCACTTTAATTCTCGTGACCCATGACCAGAAACTGGCACAACTATGCCAGCGTCATTTTGAGTTAAGCAATGGTCAGTTGACTGAACATGTGAATGGAGGATGATATGAACCTCTTCCGTCCTTTACTGACTCAAAGCTTTAAGACTACGGGCATTTATCTGCTGATTATTGCATTGACCCTGGCAATTAGTGCGACCACAGCGCTTAAGTTCAGTAATGAGCAGATTCAGAATGCCGTGGCATTGCAAGCTGCGGAAATGTTGGCTGGAGATCTGCTACTCAGTAATAACGAGCCAATCGAAGATGCCTGGCGAGAAAAGGCTGATCAGCTGGGTTTGCAGCAATCGGAGGTTACTGTATTTGGCAGTATGGCACATACCAATGACGAATTTGTCATGGTCAATGTCAAAGCGATTGATACTGCTTTTCCTTTACGCGGTGAGCTAAGAGTCAAACCTGAAGCTAAACAATTAAAACCGGGTGAAATCTGGCTCAGTCAGCGTGCCATGGATCTGCTTAAAGTTAAAGTGGGGGATCAGGTTAATATTGCCGATGCCTCATTCAAGATTACTGCCGTGATTGACTATGACTCTAATCAGGAATTAGGCTTCTCAGGTTTCTCACCGACCGTAATTATCTCTCAGGCAGATGTGGCACGAACCAATGCGATTCAGGTTGGTAGCCGGATTGATTATCGCCTGCTCATGGCAGGTGATCCGGACAGTATTCAAACCTATCAAAAAGACTTTAAGAAGATTGTTAAACTAGGTGTGGATACAGAAGCTGAGGAACAACAGTTTGAGGAGCAGAATAGTCTGCGTCTAAGAAATGCCAGTGAAAGCAATACCCGTTTGATGAAGCCGATTGCTAATCTGGATACCTTTTTGCAGTTGGCAAATATTTTGACCATCTTGCTTTGTGGTATCGCGATTGCCTTAACCGCACAGCGCTATGTACAGCAGAATCAGGATCATATTGCGTTAATGCGTTGTATCGGCGCGACGAAACAGCAAATTCTGGCGGCTTATCTGGCATTACTTGGACTGGTACTGGCAATCGCGATGCTCATAGGCACCATTGTTGGCATCAGTTTAGGTTATGCTTTGCTGCAACTCATGTTACAGCTGATTCCACATCTGCAGCTGCAATTCTCGGCGATGGCGATGCTATCAGGTCCATTACCAATTGCGATGCTGACCAGTGCTGTGGTATTGCTTGGTTTTGTGCTGCCAAGTTTGTGGCAACTACTCAATACTGCACCGATCCGGGTTATCCGTCAGGAAGAAAAATCCGTACATTCCATGTTGTGGATGCTGGTGAGTGGGACACTGAGCCTGATTATTTTCAGTGTGGTGCTCACCGAGAATATTGTATTAACGGCTTGGGTAATTGGTGCCATTATTCTGCTTTGCGCTGTGCTGTATCTCACCGTATGGGGCTTGCTGAAAGTCCTGCGTAATACAAAATCCCGGATTTCTGTTTATGTACGGACACCTTATCAGACAGCATTACAGATCACCGCTTTGGCATTGGGCTTGAGTCTGATTACTGTATTAGCCGTATTGCGTACCGATCTGCTGGAACGCTGGCAACAGCAGTTACCAGAAGGTACACCGAACCAGTTTGTCTATGGCTTGCCACCTTTTGAGATGCCACAGTTGAGGGCTGAGTTAGAGCAAAATGGCTGGAACAGTACGCCGCTATATCCGAATATTCGTGGCCGTCTGATTGCCAAAAATGATCAGCCATTCGCTGCAGAGTTAGTCAAGCAGAGTAATACACTACGCCGTGAACTGAACCTGACCCAGACCGATCAATATCCACAAGATAATGTGATTTTAAGTGGCGAAGCGCAATTGAAACAGCCGGGAGAAGTTTCAGTTGAAGCCACGACTGCGGAAGAACTGGGAATCAAGATTGGAGATAAGCTGACGTTTAGCTTACCTGAGGGACCACTAGAAGCCAAAGTGGTGAATCTGCGTAGTGTGGAGTGGGAAAGCTTTAGTCCGAATTTCTTCTTTATCTTTACTCCGAATACCATGGATGCCAATGCCGGTAGTTATCTGGGCAGTTTCTATGTGCCGGAACAGGAACGACCAAAACTGGTTCAGCTGATCCAGCAGTTTTCTAATACGGTCTTTATCGATGTCAGCCTGATTCTGAACGAGATCAAGCGTATTGTGAATGTATTGGTGCAGATCGTGACTATCTTGGCGTTACTGGTGAGTGTGGCCGGAATACTGGTTCTGATTGCCTGTCTGAATCTGCTCATGGATGAACGCAAGCGAGAGGTGGCTTTACTTCGCTCATTCGGAAGTTCCAAACAGAAACTGAAAACCATGCTTAGTCTGGAAATTGGTTTTATTGGTCTATGTGCCGGAATTGTATCTTGTCTGTTTGCCGAAGTGATTAGCGCCGTCGCCAGTTACCGCATGGAATTACCGATTCAGCCACACTGGGAAATCTGGATGATTCTACCGATCTTTATGACTTTACTCTGTGCGCTGATTGGTCGTTATCGACTGAGTTATCTGAGTGATATTCCACCGCTGCAAAGTTTGCGCGAGCTGAATCAATAAAAATTGAAGATGCGTCAGTTACAGTTTTAACTGCTGACGCATCATCTCCAGAATCTCCTGCCAGAGTGGCTTAATAGGATCAATCAGGATCAAGTTATATTGATAAAGCCCATAGCAGGCTGCTAAAGCAGCTATGAGTGCGATGAATTGAATAAAACCTGCGCGTTGCAGCTTTTGCCCGGCATACCAGAGTACAGCCAGCACAGCGCCCATAATCATGCCACCCATATGTGCAGCATTGTTAATGCCAGCAATCATAAACCCCATAAACAGGTTAATCCCCATCACCATCAGCAGGGTTTTTTTATCTAAAATAAAGCGCTGACGTGGAAGAACTGGCAGAATCGACAAGATTGTCAGTGCACCGCCCAGGCCCATGACAGCACCCGATGCACCAGCACTTACGCTTGGTAAAAGTCCTGGATTGGCGACCCCACCTTCAATTAAGGCATAACTATCCTGAATATTCATATAACCGCTGAACAGACTGCCCATCAGCCCAGCACAAAGATAGAGGCCAACAAAATACCAGCGCCCAAATAGCTGTTCTGCCACGCTTCCAAAAATATAAAGCGCCCACATGTTTAACATTAAGTGAATCAGGCCAAAATGAAAAAACATGCTGCTGAATACGCGAATGGGTTCCGCCAGATAAGTCAAAGGTGCATAATCAGCACCCCAGCGGATGGCATCTTGCGTACTTGGATGGCTGGCATCTGTGCCAGTAAAAATCTGCCAGGCAAACAATCCGACATTCACTGCAATCAATACCGCAGTAAACCACCAGGTGTGGACGTCCAGTTTACGGTGAATGGAAGGAGGTGCGTATTCAGACATGCTATTCTTGCGCTGTATGAGATATTTCAAATAAGCTTAACACGAAAAAATAACATCTTCAGGAGTAACCCACTGACATGAAAGCTTTTCTAATCCGAATATTCTTGCTGCTGTTCAGTGTGGTTTTATGTATTCAACTCTGGATCTTTGCCAGCCTGGCCTGGTGGCGTTTTAATCCGGTCAATACCACGATGATGATGCGGATCGATTATTGGACTGAACCCTCCAAGCCCATTCAACACCAATGGCGTCCTTATGATGAGATCAGTACCAATCTGAAAAAAGCAGTGGTGACTGCGGAAGATGGAAAATTTGTGCATCATCATGGTTTTGACTGGGATGGGATTCAAACAGCTTTAAGCCGTAATAAAGAGCAGGGTAAAGTTGTTGCGGGGGGATCTACCATTTCCCAGCAGCTGGCAAAAAATCTGTTCCTGTTCAACAAACGTTCTTTCCTGCGTAAAGGTCAGGAAGCGGTTGCCACCTGGATGATGGAACGCATGTGGTCGAAAGAGCGTATTCTTGAAGTGTATTTAAACTCGATTGAGTTTGGTCATCATATTTACGGGGTGGAAGCGGCCGCCAAACATTATTTTGGTAAAACTTCAGAAAGTCTGACCAGAGAAGAGGCAATTTTCCTGGCGGCAATTTTGACCAATCCAAAATATTTTGAAGAAAATCGCAATGCTTCTGCTTTAAAAGCACGTAAACGCATGATTCAACGTTATATGCGCTATGCAGAATTACCCTGACAGTAAAAAATCGTTATAAAAAAATTGCCATAAAGCCCGAGAATTCGGGCTTTTTTTATGAAATTGTCATAAATTTGAAGCATACTGATACTAATGACTCAGGCTTTAAAACGATTAAAGGTTCGATATGAATACGGCAGCCAACAGCCCTTCGGTACAAACTGAATATACCTATAATGACCGGTACATTAACCGGGAATTGTCTATTCTGGATTTCCATTTGCGTGTCTTGGAACAAGCTGTCGATCCTTTACATCCACTGCTTGAACGTATGAACTTTCTGCTGATTTTCTCGCGTAATCTGGATGAGTTCTTTGAAATTCGTGTGGCTGGGGTGATGGAACAGCTGGATCTGGGCAATGAAAGTCGTAGTCCGGATGGGCTAACGCCGAAGCAGGTGCTGGATCAAATTTCCAAAACTGCGCATGCTGCCATTGAACGCCAGTACCGCATTCTGAATGAAGAAATTCTGCCTAAACTGCGTGAAGAAGATATCTGTTTCCTGCGCCGCGGTGAACTGACACCAGCACAGTCACAATGGATAAAAAAATATTTTCAGGAACAGGTGGCACCCGTCTTAACCCCGATCAGCCTGGATCCAGCCCATCCATTCCCGCGTTTGGTGAATAAGTCGCTGAACTTTATTGTGACGCTGGAAGGGAAGGATGCTTTTGGCCGTCAGATCGATCTGGCTGTTGTTCCTGCACCACGTTCACTACCACGTGTGGTGCGTTTACCGGATGAATTAACAGGCGGCAAGGAACATCATGTGATGCTTTCCGCAATTATACATGAACATGTTTCTGACCTGTTCCCGGGTATGACTGCAACAGGTTGCTATCAGTTCCGTGTAACCCGTAATGCTGATCTGGCTTTAAACGAAGATGTCGAAGATCTGGCGATTGCCTTAAAAGGCGAATTGAACTCGCGTCGTTTTGGGCGTGCAGTACGTCTGGAAGTTACAGAAAACTGTCCAAAGCATATTTATGAATACCTGCTGGATGAATTTGATCTAGAAGAAGAGCATCTGTACAAGGTTGCCGGACCGGTCAATCTGGCACGTCTATTATCGAATTTTAAACGTCCACATTTACGTTATGATTCACATACGCCAATCGTACCGAAAGTACTAAAGAAATCAGAAAATATCTTTAGCGCGATGCAGAAACAGGACATCCTGCTACATCATCCCTTTGAATCATTCTCGCCCGTAATTTCATTATTGCGTGAGGCTGCGCGTGATCCACAAGTCTTGGCGATCAAGCAGACCTTATACCGTAGTGGAGCAGACTCGGAAATTGTTCAGGTACTGGCTGAAGCAGCACGGAATGGCAAGGAAGTGACTGCTGTCATCGAATTGCGTGCGCGTTTTGATGAAGAGTCCAATATCGCCGTAGCCAATGTCCTGCAAGAAGCGGGGGCCGTAGTTGTCTATGGCATTGTTGGCTATAAGACCCATGCCAAGATGATTCTGGTGGTACGCCGTGAAAATAACAAGCTGGTGCGCTATGTACACTTGGGGACCGGGAACTATCACGCGGGTAATGCACGTATCTATACTGATTATGGACTGTTAACCACAGACAAAGAACTGTGTGAAGATGTACACCGTATCTTCCAGGAACTCACCGGTATGGGAAAAATGGCCAAGCTGAAAAAGCTGTTACATGCACCATTTACATTGCATACGCAGCTGGTGAATTACATTGACAATGAAATTGCCAATGCCAAAGAAGGCAAAAAGGCTCAGATCATTGTCAAAGTGAATGCGCTGACAGAACTACAGCTCATTAATAAATTGTATGAAGCATCGCAAGCAGGCGTGCAGATTGACCTGATTATCCGTTCGATCTGCTGTTTGCGTCCTGGTTTACCGGGCTTGTCGGAAAATATCCGCGTTCGTTCCATCGTCGGACGTTTCCTGGAACATACTCGCGTGTATTACTTTAGCAATAATGGCAATTCCCGCATTTATTGCTCAAGCGCAGACTGGATGGACCGTAACCTGTTTAATCGTGTTGAAGCCTGTTTCCCGATTGAAGATGAAGCATTGAAAAAACGCATCTATCAGCAAGGCTTATTGAACTATCTCAAAGATAATCAGCAATCCTGGTTACTGCAAAGTGACGGTACCTGGATCCGTGCACAACCTGCGCAAGGTGAACAGCCGCATAATGCACAGCGCGTGTTACTGGAAACCTTTAAATAAGACATAACCTTTTAAAAAGAGACTGAATTTTCAGTCTCTTTTTATATAAATATGCTGTCTCTAAAAAAAAAGGAGCCAGTGTGGGCTCCTTTTTTACGCTAGCAGTATCATTATTGCTGCGCGATCTTTTGCAGGATGGGTAGCAGTACATCAAATTCGCTTTGTAGCGGTGTACTCTTACGTGTCACCAATGCCAAGGTGCGGCTTGGTGCAGCAGCAATCTTTTTCACCTGGAGCTCAGGATTGGCTTTAATCATGTTGGTATGAAGTGCAATTTCAGGCAACAGGGTAAAACCAAGATTGGAAGATACCATCTCGATCAGTGTTGGCAATGAGCTTGCTTTCAGGCGATGATCATTCTTACGCTCACCAATTGGACAAGCACTTAAAGCATGATCACGTAGACAGTGGCCTTCTTCAAGTAACATCAAACGAGAAAGATCCAGATCTTCTAAGGAAGTGGCCTGAGCTGCATTCTGATCTGACTTGTGGTGAACCACATACAGATCTTCTTTCACAATTTCAGCAACTTTTAGACTACGTGTATCAAAAGGCAGGGCCAGTACAACCATATCCAGGTTGCCATGTTCCAGTTTTTCAACAATTTTTTCACTTTGTGCTTCGTGCAGATGCAGCTGAATTTTCGGCAACTGTTTATGCACTTCATCAAGAAGTTGCGACAGAATGAACGGCGCAATAGTCGGAATCACACCTAAATGCAGATCACCTGTTAAAGGTTCACTCATCTCACGACTTAAACGCATTAAGTCCTGAGCATCAGCCAGTAGAACACGAGCGCGTGCAACCACTTGCTCTCCGAGTGGAGTCAAGCGTACATTCTGGCGATCACGTTCAACAAGAACGCCCCCGAGTAAACGCTCCAACTCCATGATCCCGCCCGATAGGGTGGACTGGGTCACAAATGAACGGCGAGCAGCTTCTGTAAAATGCAGCGTCTCAGACAGTGTTACGAGATATGACAGCTGTCTTAGGGATGGTAATGCAGCCATAGTGTCCTAATTTTATGATTTGAAATGATCAGCAAATAATTCGCTAAGATATGGAATAAAATGCGGTGGGATATCATGCCCCATTCCATCAATTAATTCAAATTTAGCACCAGATATTGCTTTCGCAACAGCCTTACCATGGCTGGGTGGTAGCAAGCGATCTTGAGAACCATGAACTACAAGCGTCTCTTGTCGGATTTGCTTATCCAGTTGCAGCAACGAGCCCGTACATAATATTGCTAAAAACTGTTGAAGTACACCCGCTGGGTAATAACTTCGATTATATAATTTACGGGCGGTCTGCATTGCCTCAAGCTGATTGATATAACCAGGCGAGCCAATGATGTTAAACAGTTTTAAACTATGGTCAATTATACCATTTTCATCCTGCGAAGCGGGTTTGCCAATCAGACTAAAGAGCTGTTTTGGAAATGGTGGAGGTAACAGACGCTGATTGTTACTGGTAAATAACAGGGCCAGCTTTTTAACCTTTTCAGGATAACGTGCTGCCAGAATCTGGGCAATCATACCACCCATCGAAGCACCGAGCACATACACCTCGTCCAGTTCCATTTTATCAATCAGCAGACTGACGTCATCTGCCATGTCATACAGGGTATAAGGTGCTCCCTGGTTACCCAGGCCTAGCATGAAGCGACTCATCAGTTTAATGGTATTTAATCGTGGACCTTTATGATGGACTTTAGAGGATAGGCCAATATCGCGGTTATCAAAACGGATGACCCGGAAACCTTGGTCGATAAAAGATTTACAGAAAAAGTCCGGCCAATACAGCATCTGTGCACCCAGACCCATAATCAGCAATAAGGTCGGGTGATTCTCCTGACCACCTACCTCTACATGCAATTCAATACCATTGCCAAGGTCAACCTTGGTTTCATGCATGAAAGCAGTATATGGTGATGGTAATAGACTCGATTGCACATGACTATTCATGTTAAGTTCCCTATAAAAGGACATTCTGTACAAAGAATGTCCTTTGTATTTAAACCTTAAACCGATACAGGAATCAAGTCAGGAACCTGCTTAGTCAATGTAAGACGCTGTTTCGCTGCGGTAGCGCCTAATAGTACAAAGCCGCGTAGGGTTCCTTCAGTATCTGTGGCTTTGGCAATCATGCCATCCTCAAACTCTTCAGTGTCCCAGGTTACATCAATATTGGCGGGTGCAGGCAGTACAGTCAGGGGGGCAGCAGGTGTTTTTACCGCAACAGGCATTGCTGGATAATGCACTGCTGTCGTTTCACCATTCAAGGTTTTAGCCAGTGCACGCGCCTGCTGCATGATTGGCATCACATAAGGCAATAAAGTACCATTCACTTCAGCACAGTCACCGACAGCGAAAATATCAGCTAAATTCGTTTCGAGCTGGCTATTGGTCAAGATACCGCGACCGATTTGTACACCAGACTCTTTGGCTACCGAGGCATTTGGTTGCAAGCCCACCGCAGACAGAACCACATCTGCAACGACTGACTGACCATTGGCTAATGTCACCAGGTAGTCACCATTTTCGACTTTAGAGACTTTCTCTACAGTCGTGCCTAATACAAAGTTAATACCAGTTTCTTCCAGGTTTTGCTGGAAAACATCTGCAACATGTGAAGGCAATAAACGGGCTAGAGGCTGAGGTGCCAAGTCAATTACAGTCACTTGATGGTCCGTGTGCTGAAGGTCATTGGCAAATTCACAGCCAATCAGGCCGGCACCCAAAATCACTACGCGCTTATCTTCGCGTTTTTCCAGGCTGGTACGAAAAGCTTTATAATCAGTCAGGTTGTTGACCACGTGAATATCGTCACTGCCATCACCAGCAATTGCCAGACGAATTGGCTGTGCACCCACGGCAAGAACCAGTTTTGAATATATCTGTTTTTGCTCAGACTGATCTTTTACAACAGTCAGTTCATGTGCAGTAGCATCAATGGCTTTAACCCAAGTATACGTTTCAATACGCATATTTAACTGAGCTGCCATTTTGGCAGCATCGCCCAAAGCAATATTTTCGGGTGCTTTTTTGCCCACTAAAGCATTGGAAAGTGTCGGTTTGGCGTAGTTGGTTGCATCATCGGCACAAATCATGACGAGTTCATGGTCTGGATTCAGCTTGCGGAATTCGCGTGCGACAGCATAGCCTGCCATACCTGAACCAATGATGACGATAGGATGCATATTTAACTCCATGCTTTTTTATAGATAGTAGAAAGGCATAAAAAAAGACCACTCAATATGGCCTTTGTTTGGGCAAAATCAGATTTCGATCATTTCAAAATCGACTTTAGAAACGCCACAGTCTGGGCAGGTCCAGTCATCTGGAATATCTTCCCATTTAGTACCAGGGACGATCCCGTCCTGAGGCCAACCTTCCGCTTCGTCGTAAATCCATCCACAAACGATGCATTGATATTTTTTCATGTAACTCTCCAAAACCAGCGAATATGGAAGCTGGCTCAAAAATCCTAAACAGGCAAGACTCTAATAATATGGCATTTAATAGCGGACATATTTGGCTAAATTTTTACGCAGTTCTGTTCAGAAAGTAAAGTAGATAACAGTTTAAACAGCAAAATTAAAAGCAGAATAGTGATCCGGGCCAGTAAAAGTCCTTTACTCAAGCTTTTTATTCTCTTAGAAATGCCGGAATATAATTTTATTTATGCAAATAAATAAACGCTTATTGTTTCTCACACTGAGAGAAATAAAACAATATTTTACCGTCGGGTAATGATTCATGGATTTAAAACAATCATTAAAGTTTTTATGAAAAAAGTGCTCTTATAAATTAATGAAATATAAGTAAATAATTGCATGTCAATAGGGGTGTTGCTGCAATAATACTCGGTTTTCCCTATCCTTTAGTCGTAATTCAGTTTAAAATTTGCCGGTTCCTTTTTCTTATCTAACGATCTCCCATGAGCAATATGTCTACTTCATTGTGGTCTCACATTCGTACTGTCCAGGATTTTCCAAAGCCGGGTATTAGTTTCTTTGACTTAACACCGCTTTTCATGAATAACATCGGTTCATTAACTGATGCTTTGATTGCAAGCATTCCTGCTGAAAAACTGGCAGAAGTAGATAGCTTTATTGCTGTTGAAGCACGTGGCTTTGTATTGGCAAGCTTGTTGGCACAACGTACCGGCAAGGGCCTGTTGTTGGTTCGCAAGGCAGGTAAATTACCACCTCCAGTGGTTGGTGTGGGTTATAGCCTGGAATACGGTCTGGACCGTCTGGAAATGTCTGCTGAGGTTCAATCAAAAAAAGTGATTATTGTAGATGACGTATTGGCTACTGGCGGTACATTGAAAGCTGTCAATGAACTGGCTGAAAAATGTAATCATAAAGTACTCGGCGCGAGCATTTTTCTTGATCTACCTGATTTACATAGTGATCTTGGGCTGAATATCTGGTCTGTATTGGATGACAAATCTAAGCCTGAAGCTAATGCCGCTTAAGCGCAAAAGATGAATAAAAAGCCCTGCAATATGCAGGGCTTTTTTTATGGCTTCTTTAAATGTAATACTTAACTTTTTTGCAGATTCTGTTGGATTTGCAGGATCAGGGGATTGATCCGTTCCGGTGTTTCAAGGCGATGATGTCCACCGGGAACCGCTTCTACCTGCATATAATCTTCTAGTTGGGACTGTACTGCATGCATATCCAGTATTTCATCGCCTAACTCAATATAGGCAAGCTGAGGAATGTCATGTTGTAGGTCATTATCACAAATTGCAGGATAATCATCGCGGAAATAGGGGGCTAGGCTTGGATTGGCAATTACACAAGGAATCTGGTGTTGCTGTGACATTTTCAGTGCCCAGTAACCCCCCAGACTGTGCCCAACCAGAATATCTGGATGAATTTTTTCAATCATCTCGTTATAAAACTCTGCCACAGTCGCATAATTGAGGTTGCGGTAATCCACATCAATGCAATATTTATGATCGGCATCGATGGCATGGAATTTCGTAGATTCTCGTGAAGAATCAAGTCCATGAAAAAACAGGATTTTAGAGGTGCATTGGCTCATTATGGTGGTTCGTATCAATTCGTTTTATGGTCCGGCAATGATTTGCGTCAGGGAGCATTGTAGAACTTCTATAAAGGGAATGAAGTTAGCATTTGGTCTAAAGACTTTAGTCCAAGCCGACCTTAGTCAAAAAGACTGAAAGGTTCTGTAAAGAATTTGATATTAAAAAGTTATTTTTTGATTAATTGGTCAATTAAAACTGTATATTCCTCGGCTTGGTTAGGGTGAAAGGCCCTGCCCAAAAGAGTAATTTGAGCCTTCCCCAGATATTTGAAAAGAAAAGCCAATTGAGATGCTGCTGGACGCTACGATTTAACTGCAAAATCTGCTATTGTATGCACCTTCTATTTTTTAACTAATCTTATTCGAGGCAGAGATGACGCAAACTAACGCTCAATCGACTTCTGAACAAATCATTTCCGAAAACGATTTAATTGCACAGCGTCATGCCAAGTTAAAGCAAATCGAAGATCAAGCCAAGGAAACCGGCAAGAGCCCATGGCCAAATACTTTCAAGCGTGAGCACTATGCGCAAGATCTTCAAGACCAGTTCGCTGACCAATCAAAAGAAGAAATTGAAGCAGGCGAAAAGGTGTATGTAAAAGTTGCGGGTCGTGTGATGTTGAACCGTGGTTCATTCATTGTGATTCAGGACATGACTGGCCGTATTCAGCTTTATGTTCCTCGTAAAGAATTAGATGCTGAAGTACTTGCTACAATTAAAGGTCTAGACCTTGGTGATATCATTGCCGTTGAAGGTTATATCGGTCGTTCGGGTAAAGGCGATCTGTATGTACACATCGAACAATTCGAATTATTAACAAAATCACTTCGTCCACTTCCAGACAAATTCCACGGCTTGACAGATACAGAAGTGAAGTATCGTAAGCGTTATCTGGATCTGATCGTGAATGAAGAAACACGTAAGACTTTTGAAATCCGCGCTAAAGTTGTCGCTGGTATCCGCAACTTCCTGACTGAAAAACGTTATATGGAAGTGGAAACACCAATGATGCACGTGATTCCAGGTGGTGCTTCTGCGCGTCCATTTGAAACACATCACAATGCGTTGGACATGCCATTGTTCTTGCGTATTGCGCCTGAGCTTTATTTGAAACGTCTGGTTGTCGGTGGTTTTGAGCGAGTGTTCGAAATTAACCGTAACTTCCGAAATGAAGGTGTTTCAACTCGTCATAACCCGGAATTCACCATGATCGAGTTCTACCAGGCTTATGCAGACTATAAAGACCTGATGGAACTGACTGAGCAAATGCTGGAAAAACTGGCATTGGATATTTTGGGTACAACTGATGTGCCTTATGGCGAAGAAGTATTTAGCTTCAAAGGTCCATTCAAGAAAATCTCAATGTTTGATGCGATTCTTGAGCACAACCCACAGTTCACGCCTGAAAATGTAGGTGACCGTGACTTCCTGGCAAAATACGTTCAGGAAGAACTGAAAGAGCAGGTGAAACCAGGTTTTGGTTTGGGCAAACTGCAAACTATCGTGTTTGAAGAAACAGTAGAAACTAAACTGCGTCAGCCAACATTCATTACTGAATATCCAGCAGAAACTTCTCCACTGGCGCGTCGTAATGATGACAATCCGCACATCACTGACCGTTTCGAATTCTTTATTGGTGGTCGTGAGCTGGCAAATGGTTTCTCAGAATTGAATGATCCGATCGACCAGGCTGAGCGCTTCCAGGCACAGGTTGCCGAGAAAGACGCAGGCGATGATGAAGCAATGCACTTCGATGCAGACTTTATTGAAGCATTAGAATATGGCTTACCTCCAACAGCGGGTGAAGGTATCGGTATTGACCGTCTGGTGATGATCTTTGCCAATGCGCCAAGTATCCGTGACGTGATCCTGTTCCCGCACATGCGTCATAAACACGCTTAAGTAAAAAAACTAATAAAAAACCCGCACATGTTGCGGGTTTTTTATTAGTTTTTTCGCTACATAAGCTAGACATTGTAAAAGAGCAGCGTGAGCTAAAATAATTTTTATAAAAGTTTCAGACAAAAAAAACGCAATGATTGGGGTTGTCATTGCGTAGAAAAAGGAAAAACTTGTTACAAATGAAACTGTGGAGAATGTTTCTTGCTATTTCCTGAATATGTTTTCATATTAAAACTGGCTTGTTATTTTTACATTGGTAAACGTGTAAAGAGCTGTTAACTAAAGTAAGTTTTTCTACCTTTGTGTGACAGAAAAAAGCAACTATGAATCAAATGTGTAGGAATTCAATAAAAAAGCCCTTCATGTGAAGGGCTTTTCAAACTTTAGCCAAGCATTAGAAGTGGAACACGCCAAGGGCAGTTTTAACTTCATCCAAAGTCGCTTGAGTAATATCACGGCATTTGTCTGTACCAGTCTTGAGTACATCCATAATGTAGTCAGGATCTTTAGAAAGTTCCATACGACGTTCACGAATTGGTCCAATTAATTCTTTTAGAATACCTTCAAGACGTTTTTTCACTGTACCATCACCCAAACCACCACGGCGGTAATGGGCTTTTAGTTCTTCCAGCTCTTCTTTGTTGGTATCGAACGCATCCAGGTAAGTAAATACCACGTTGCCTTCAACCTGACCTGGATCTTCAATACGCAGGTGGTTCGGATCCGTATACATTGCGTTAACGGCTTTCTTGATATCTTTGTCTGATGCATCTAGCACAATGGTATTGCCTAATGATTTAGACATTTTCGCCTTACCATCAAAGCCTGGTAAACGGCCAACGTTAGATAGCAGGGCTTTACATTCTGGAAGTAGCTCACGACCTACCTGACGGTTCAGACGACGCACGATTTCGTTAGTCTGTTCAATCATTGGGATCTGGTCTTCACCCACTGGAACCACAGTCGCTTTGAATGCAGTAATGTCCGCGGCCTGCGCCACTGGATAGCACAAGAAGCCCGCCGGAATATCACGCTCAAAACCACGCATCTGAATTTCAGACTTAATCGTTGGGTTACGCTCAAGACGTGAAACAGTCACGAAGTTGAGGTAAAGCATAGTCAATTCATTGAGGGCAGGAAGGCAAGACTGAACGCAGATTGTGGTTTTGGTCGGATCAATGCCTACTGCAAGATAATCTGTTGCAACTTCAATGATGTTACGACGTACTTTTTCGAAGTTATCTGCATTGTCTGTCAAGGCCTGTGCATCTGCCAGCAGAAGATGCTGATGGTGAGAATCCTGTAAACCCACGCGAGAGCGTAATGAACCAACAAAGTGACCGAGGTGAAGTTGTCCGGTAGGACGGTCGCCAGTCAAGATCACTGGACGATTATCTTGATTACTCATTATTTATTCCAAACCAGTAGTCGTACTACATTCAAATTTTTAGGATCGCAACATTGTACGGCATTCTGTTTTTGAATGTCAGTCACAATGAATCACAGTAATAAAAAATCTCTGAAATTAAAGAAGTAAATACAATCTTTCTGCTGCTTTTTGATTAGAATATTTTTACATTTATAAGGAATAACAAGAATGGCGAGTAGCTTATTAATATTATTGGATGATATAGCCACAGTTCTAGATGATGTTGCAGTCATGAGTAAAATGGCAGCAAAAAAAACGGCCGGGGTCTTGGGAGATGATCTGGCGCTCAATGCTCAACAGGTAAGCGGTGTACGTGCCGAACGTGAACTTCCGGTGGTATGGAGCGTCGCCAAAGGTTCTTTTGTCAATAAACTTATTCTTGTTCCTTTGGCCTTGCTGGTCAGTGTGGTTGCACCATGGTTAATTAATCCTTTATTGATGATTGGCGGCTTGTTCCTGTGTTATGAAGGCGTAGAAAAAGTACTGCATAGTCTCAAACATAGAAAAGCCAAAACTGAAGAAGCTGCGCAAGCAGAATTAAACGCAATCGAAACGGATCTGGTTAAATTTGAAAAAGATAAAATTAAAGGTGCGATTCGTACTGACTTTATTTTGTCAGCTGAAATTGTCGTGATTTCCTTGGGTACTGTTGCAGCGGCTGCTTTTTCCACCAAAGTGATGGTGCTTTCGACGATTGCTGTGGCCATGACCATCGGAGTGTATGGCTTTGTGGCCATGATTGTGAAAATTGATGATGTAGGTTTGCACTTGAGCAAGCAGGCATCGAGTTTCAAGCAAAGTGTAGGACGAGGCTTGTTAGCTTTTGCACCCAAACTGATGAAAACTTTAACTATTGCGGGAACAATTGCCATGTTCCTGGTTGGTGGCGGGATTATTGCTCACGCTATTCCATGGTTTCATCATTTCACTGAAGATTCAGTCGAGTATGTAGAGCACATTCCTACAATGGGCAGTATTATAGGTGCCGTTACGCCAACACTCATTAATTTAGTCATTGGTTTTATCGCAGGATTATTGGTATTCATTGTGATTGGCTTTATTCAAAAGATCAGAGCAAAATCAAAGCAGGCATAATTTTGGTTGGCTAGAAGTAAGTCAAAAATAAACTATAAGGAATCTTACTATGCGCTGGAAAGGTCGTCGAGTTAGTAGCAATGTTGAAGACCGCCGCGGTGGGGGTGCCAAAGCGGGTGGTATCAGTATTCTAGGGCTGATTGTAGCCTTTGTTGCCTGGAAATTTTTTGGTGTGGATCCGCAACAAGCTTATCAAGCCACCAAGCAGGTGACACAAGGTGTTTCCAGTGCTGAAACGCGTGGTCTGGAAAATCCAACGCCAGAGCAGCAAGAAGCAATTGACTTTGTCGGAACTGTTCTGGCCGATACAGAAGATACCTGGTCACAGGTGTTCCAGCAGCAGCTGAATCAGCAGTACACTCCTCCTAAACTGGTACTCTTCAGCGGTGTGGTGAACTCAGGTTGTGGTGCGGCGCAATCCGCCATGGGGCCGTTTTATTGTCCGGCAGATCAGAAAGTGTATATCGACACGACCTTCTTTAGGGATATGCGTAGCCAGATGGGTATTAGTGGTGAGCAGAATTCAACTGAGCTATCGCGTAATGATCAGGCTGGTGACTTTGCTCAAGCATATGTCGTGGCACATGAGGTTGGACATCACATTCAGACCATCTTGGGTATTTCTTCTCAGGTACAGCAGGCACGCCAGCAAGCCACAAAGGTGCAAGCGAATCAGCTGTCAGTCTATCAGGAGCTGCAAGCCGACTGTCTGGCGGGGGTATGGGCTTATCATAATCATGAGCGTACTCAATTCCTGGAACAGGGTGATGTACAGGAAGCCATGGATGCAGCGCATAAGATTGGTGATGACTATTTACAGAAAAAAGCCCAAGGACATGTGGTGCCAGATAGCTTTACTCATGGGACCAGTGCGCAGCGCGTGCAATGGTTTAATACCGGCCTGAAATCTGGTCAAATGGCAGATTGTGATACTTTTAATAAAGGCATTTAATATCCTAAAGGTATTTAGATCTATTTAAAGTGCCAGATGAAATCAAAAAGGAGCAGTTGCTCCTTTTTCTTGAGCATAGAAAAACTTATTTATTCAGAAATCGCTGAAAATTCCTGATCAGCTTGAAGCTGACAAATAAAGCAGCTAAAGCAAATAAGCTAATACCAAAGACTACATATTTCAGCCCAGCAATGTCCTGCTGATAAAATTGCTGGATCTCATTAGCAGAATAGGAAAATTCTGAAACCTGACCAGTGCGGCTATCTTTATATTTAACCTGTTGAATATAAGAAAACTCACCTGCCTTAAACAGTTTTACCTGATCAATCTGACGGGTATGAGACAGGTTAAAGTCATCGCTACACAACGCCGTATAATGGGTGCAACTACTTTTAGAAATATAACCATTCCCTGCAATCAGAACAAAAATGGCATGATCTGGTTTCTGGTTATTGGACAGCAAAACATACTGCTGATCTGGTGAGCTGGTTAAGTTAAATGACTTGCCTTGTTGATAATACTGCTCGGCCTGCATGATCTCCTGAATTTTGGCAAAACAGGTAAAACACAATGCAAGCGTGACCAAAAAAATCACAGTAGCAAGAAAAAGACGGAAAACAAGTTTAACGGTTTGATGCATGGGAGAAGGATTCAGAAGAACTGGTAAAAGAATACAGCAAAGTACTAAGATAGAATTGTATGATAAACCACCATTTGGAACTATTGAAAAGAAACTTAACTAAATAGCAAAATAAACAGGATTAAAATTATTTCATCCAGAAATGCTTTTTCATTTGATATTTTATTTTTAAATAAGCCAAATCACTCATTTTCAGGAATGAGGCGCGCTTTAAGGGAACCCATGGGCAATTTCTTTTTCTTGCAACTTTTGACCGTTGTTTTTGCATTATCTATTGCCACGACATTATTTAATAAAAGAGTGCTAGGTTTTCCTCAAGCGATTGGTGTTCCGATTGTTTCTGCAATTTTTGTATTTATCCTGCAATGGGGCGCGAGCCTGCTGCAGGGCAATCCTTTTTTTAGTATCAATATTGCCAATATTGAAAATGCAGTCCGGCATATCGATTTTTATGATTTTCTGATTAACGGCGTCATCTGTTTTATTTTGACCTCATCTGCGCTGAAATTTAAGGTTTCCGATTTGCGCAATCACTGGCGTCCGATCGGAATTCTAGCAAGTCTGGCGCTGGTGATCTGTGCAGTCTTGTTTGGTCTAGTCCTGTATGGTTACCAGTTCCTGATCGGTAAGCATGTTGATCTGTTGGTATTGCTATTACTGGGTGCAGCATTAGGTGCAACGGACCCGATCGGAATTAAAGGGGTGCTCAGTTCAGTTCGTGCACCGCATCACTTAATGGTAAAACTGGAAGGTGAGTCATTGTTTAACGATGCGATGTGTATTGCCTTGTTTATGACGCTTTTGAATGTATTACAGGGTGAGAACTTTACTTTATTGGGCGTACTGCAAACACTGCTCTACGAAATTGTGGTGGCTGTATTCATTGGCGTGGTATTCGGTTGGGCAATCCTACGCATTCTTCGCGGCAAACATGAAATGGAATCCCTGATTCTAACCACTGCATTACTGGCTTGTGGTTCTTATCTGGTGGCCTTGCTAGCGCATGCTTCTGCACCAATTGCCTGTGTGATTGGAGGCCTGATCGTTGGTAATAAATGGAAGGAAATTCTGGCAGATGCCGATATTGGTGATGTGAACCATTTCTGGCATACGGTTGAAGGAATTATTAACTCTTTCCTGTTTACCCTGATTGGTCTTGAACTGTTTATTCTGGATTTAAGCACTAGCCTGATTCTGGGTGGAATCGTGGCTTTTATTATTCTGCATGTAGTGCGTTTCGCAGCAAACTTCCTGTCTTTTTCCATGTTTCCACATCTGCGTAAAAAACGTTATAACGGCAGTCTTGCAATTCTCTCTTGGGGTGGTGTCCGTGGTGGAATTTCTTTAGCTTTGATTCTGGCTGTTGCCAATGTTCCGCAACTAAAAGAGTACAGCAGTATTCTGGTCGGTTATACCTTTATTGTGGTGCTGTTATCCGGTGTGGTTTGTGGTCTGGGTTTACCAGCTGTAATGAATGCCTTTTATTATAATCCGAATGAAGAGAAAGAAGGCTGGAAAGGCTGGTATCAGCGGATGTGCCATAAAATGAACCGTAAAGGTTTCCAATACATTATCGGTGAAGATGCAAATGGCAATGAAATTATTACGGTGTACAAGCCTGAAAGCCTGATTGATGAAAAAGATGAAGATGGCGTAGCAGCAGTGCATAATCCTGAAAAAGTACACGAAGTGAAACGTCTGGAAAGTCCGGATAACTTCTAAAATACTTTTGATTTAAAAAAGAGACTTTTTGGATTCTCTTTTTTATTTCCTAGATATTAACTTGGTGAGTTTGAATCCAAATATTATGATCAAAGCAGCTTAAATGGATATATTGAAAATGCCAGCCAAACCCAGTGATGAACTTGCCCGAATGATTCTTGGTGTGATTGCATTAATCCCTCAAGGAAAAGTTGCTAGCTATGGTCAGCTGGCCCAGCTTGCAGGATTGCCACGACATGCACGTCTGGTTGGACGGGTACTGAGGGATATGGATGAAGCATCTGATTTACCTTGGCATCGCGTCGTTAGTTCGCAAGGCAAAATCAGTGTGCAAAAACTGGATGAACAGGGAATGAACATTCAGGCAGGTAAATTACTGGAAGAAGGCGTTGCAGTTATTAAGGGTAAAATTAATCTGAAACTCTACCAATGGGATGGCAATATCCAATGAAAATACCCCATGTGTACATGAGGTATTTGAAGAGGATAAAATAATAATTTATGCCTGACCGCGAACCACAAGCACTGGAACATCGGACTGTCCTAGAATGCTTTGAGCTACACTGCCAAGGAAGAATTTCTTGAACCCGGTACGGCCATGTGAGCCAATCACAATCAGGTCGGCACCTAAAGTTTTTGCTGCTTTGGCAATCTCGGTATTTACCACCTGACCTTCCAGCAACTGGGTATCTACCTGTACACCAGCTGTTTCAAAACGTTTTTTCGCTTCATCCAGGTTTTGCTGGATTGCAGTACGTGCACGTTCAATTAAATCATTGGTTTGTGCTGCGGTAATGTATTCAGCCGCAATATAAGGGTCTAAGGTCATCACCTGAACTACAGTGATTTTACCGTTAAAAGTTTTCGCCAGTTGTACTGCCTGATCTACCGCAGCATAAGCCGTTTCTGAACCATCAATTGGAACTAAAATATGTTGAAAAGCCATGGTCATTCTCCACATGTATTTATGGGTATTATAAAAATTTTAAACAATGCCTATGATCCGTCGGGCATGGTGTTTTTTAAATAATAACGCTAATCAGGTTAAAATAAAACCAAGTAAATCCATATGGTTAAATAAGGTTTTAGTAAAAATATTTTTTATAAATTATTGTTTTATATTAAAAATAATAAAATATAAATTTATTTGAATTTTAAATGCTTCAAGCTGTCAGACTAAGGTCGCACCTAATAGATCATCTGCATTATTCACATTGAATTTGTGTCGTATCTATTTTAAATTTTGATGCGAGCCGTTGATACTGTTGTTGAATAGAGGCATTGGCTGATCCATAAATTTGTTGTTGGAGTTGGGAGATTTTGGATTCTGTAATATGTATGCGTGCACAATGCAGGGCAATTTGATTTTCTTGGGTAACTTTCATTTGTTCAGTTGCATCATATTCAGCAAAATGCTTCAGTTTTTGCTGTGCTTTACTTAGTTGAACCAAACTTCGTTTTTGTTGCATGCTCATAAATTGATGATTATTAATCCAATGTGCAACATCACGACGTACACCGTTATAGTCCACCACCAGTGGTGAAATCAATTGGCAGGCACTCAGGCTGAATGCCGTAGAAATGGTCAAGAGAATTTTAGTTTTAATCATATCTGAGTAACTTAAAACGGCTTTAAAATTCATATTAATACGTGAAATACATAATAAAAACTGATTTTGGTTAAAGTTTGATGCAAATACACGCATTTGCCTAAAGACTGAACATTTGTGAGTTAAAATGCTTGACGAGGAATGCGGAAGTTACGATAATGCGCACACAGTTTACGGCTATGTAGCTCAGTTGGTTAGAGCACCGCACTCATAATGCGGGGGTCACAAGTTCAAGTCTCGTCATAGCCACCATTTTTATAGACCAAGCTCTCAGCTTGGTCTCTTTTTTTGTGTCAAATAAATATATTTAAGCCTATAAAATTGTTGCACTATTCTTGTTAATTTAAATTTTCCAGCGCCAACTTATTAATATATTTGAGTTATACATTTATCTTAAATCACTACCAATAAAAAAACGCCTAAGCGGACTTGGGCGTTTTTCTGAATAAACAGGGTTAAATCAGATACCCGCTTTCCATCCATTTACGATTGGGTAGCGACGTTCGCGGCTGAAAGCACGTGAGCTGATACGAGGACCTATCGCACCTTGACGACGTTTATATTCATTCACGTCAACTAGACGAATCACACGTTTTACTACTTCTTCCTCAAAGCCTTTCTCAATGATGTCATCCTGACTCATGTCTTCTTCGATATAAGAGTAAAGGATTGCATCCAATACTTCATATGGAGGTAATGAATCCTGATCGACCTGATCTGGGCGTAATTCTGCCGAAGGTGGACGGGTAATCACACGCTCAGGAATCACTGGTTTGTCTGCAATACTGTTACGGTATTTCGCCAGTTCAAACACAATAGTCTTATACACATCTTTCAGTACTGAGAAGCCACCAACCATGTCACCGTACAGAGTGCAATAACCCACGGCTACTTCTGATTTATTGCCCGTCGATAGTACCAGGTTGCCAAATTTATTCGACAAAGCCATCAATAGTGTGCCACGTGAACGAGCCTGCAGATTTTCTTCAGTTGCATCCACTGGAGCATCACCGAAGAACGGATACAGGGTTTGCAGGAAGCCATTTACGATCGGGTTGATCTCGGCAATACCAAAAGTCACGCCCAGTGTTTTCGCCTGTTCAGCTGCATCTTCCACACTGATCTGAGCCGTATAGGTATAAGGCATCATTACCGCTTGTACTTTATCTGCACCGATAGCATCTACAGCAATCGCAAGTGTCAAGGCAGAATCAATGCCACCAGACAGACCTAGAATTACACCCGGGAAACCAGAACGTTGTACATAGTCGCGTGTTGCCATGACCAGGCTTTGATAGATCTCTGCCATGGTGTCAAGAGTAGGGGTAATGCTGGTTTTGCTAAACGCAAGGTTAGTTGCATCATATTCAGCAATAGATAGATTTTCCTGGAAACTTGCTGCTTGCAGCGCAACTTCGCCAGATTTATTCAGTACGAAACTCGTGCCGTCAAAAACAAGATCATCATGACCGCCGACCTGGTTGCAATATACCAGGTTGATATTGAGCTGTTTAACCAAAGCTGCCATGGTTTCAATACGGTGCTGTGGCTTACCGACTTCATATGGAGAAGAGTTCAGTACCACCACAGTATCAACATTCAGCTGAGCCAGCTGTTGAACCACATTCAGAGACCATACATCTTCACAGATCAGCACTCCAAATTTATGACCGAGGTATTCAAATACCAGATGTTGATGACCTTCATTAAAATAACGCTTCTCATCAAATACAGCATAGTTTGGTAAAGTCTGCTTGTTATAAATTCCCAATACCTGACCGTCTTTCATCACTGCAGCAGAGTTAAAACGCTGACCATCTTCAGTCTGGTTGACAAAGCCAAAGACCATTACGATATCTTTGACTTGTGCCAGTTGATCAAATGCCTGTTGGGTGCGTTTAGCCAAGCTTGGACGCAGAATCAAGTCATCTGCAGGGTAGCCCAGAGTCGAAAGTTCTGGAAAGATAATCAGGTCAGCATTGTCTTTTTTAGCCAGATTGGCCTGTTCGATCATTTTTTGCGTATTTGCATCGATATTGCCAACATGTGGAGAGAATTGAGCAAGGGCAATTTTAAAACTTTTCATTCCAACTAAATCCTAATCCTGATAGATTTTTTGCACTAATCGGCTATTGTTTAAAATTATAGTTATTTAGCCGAATGCAATCTGGTACTTACATAATGCCAAATGGCGAGAAACATAAACACAATAATAAAAGCTTGATACCTAATCTCATTTTTGGAAATAAAATATCATACAAGAGTTATTCTATCGAAATTTGAAGCAGATGCTAGCGTTGTTTGCATAGATTTATTGTTGAAATGCAACTGGATGATTAAAAATAAAGGGATCACATATTGTTTTGTATCGAATCTGCCTGGCCAGGGCGAAAAGATTTATATATAAAGATTTTAATATACTACTCTCTAATCCGTTTGCTGAATGATATTTGGCAGCTTTTGAAGATAAATATCACGTGCAATATCACCTTGCTGCTCAATATTGTAGGTCCAGAAAGACTTGCCGGGAATATAAGAGTATTGATAAGGATTATAGCGGCCAAAACTCAAAAAATAAGCGGTTTGTAATATCGCGCCACGCAATACCACATTAATGCCATGCTGATGCTGGAAAATATGCGTCATCTCATGAATAAATACTGCACGATAACTTGCAGTCTCTTTGGAATAATCATCTTTAAAAAGTGCATTGCGTACATGAATATAGCCATTAGGTGCCATCAGAATATGCTTGGGTTGCCACGGCAGGAAAGGATGGTTCATAACATGCACCTTGCCGTAATCAATCCGGTCTCCAAACACTGAACGGCACATCTGGATTTCGCCCACAGTCAGCTGACGGCATTTAAATTGTGGAAATCGGATCAGTCTTAACAGCAGGACTAAAAAACGGTAGGGCATAGTATTTATGAATAGTCAGGATGACCTGATTATAACGGGATTATAGGCTTGGATTTGTAAGCATCTTTATCATTCTATTTAAGACAATAATCTCAACTTTTTATTTGCTGCTTTGCTTAATATTTTCATTGCCCATAAAAAACCGCCCGAAAGGGCGGTTTTTTGGGTCTTTCGACGCGATTCGAATTAACGAGCGATATCGCGTTGAGTTTCGCCAGTATAAAGCTGACGAGGACGACCGATCTTGTAAGGACCGCTGTGCATTTCTAACCAGTGGCTGATCCAACCAACTGTACGTGCAAGCGCAAAGATCACAGTAAACATTTCTGTTGGGATACCAATCGCTTTAAGGATGATACCTGAGTAGAAGTCTACGTTAGGGTAAAGGTTACGTTTGATGAAGTATTCGTCAGAAAGCGCGATACGTTCAAGTTCCATAGCAAGAGCAAGCTGTGGATCGTTGATGCCAAGAGCACCAAGAACTTCGTCACAAGTTTCTTTCATTACTTTCGCACGTGGATCGAAGTTTTTGTACACACGGTGACCGAAGCCCATGAGTTTAACTTCTTTAGTTTTCACTTTTTCCATGAAGCCAGCAACGTTTTCTACAGTGCCGATTTCATCCAGCATCTTAAGAACAGCTTCGTTCGCACCACCGTGAGCAGGACCCCAAAGTGCAGAGATACCAGCAGCGATACATGCATATGGGTTAGCGCCAGTAGAACCAGCTAAACGTACTGTAGAAGTAGAAGCATTTTGTTCGTGGTCAGCGTGAAGTGTGAAGATACGGTCCATTGCTTTCGCAAGGATTGGATCTACTTTGTAGTCACGGTCTGCTGGAGTAGCAAACATCATGTACAGGAAGTTTTCAGCGTAAGTCAAATCGTTACGTGGGTAAACGAATGGTTGACCAACAGTGTATTTGTAGCTCCAAGCTGCCAAAGTAGGAATCTTAGCGATTAAACGAATCGCAGTGATTTCACGATGGTTAACATCTTCGATGTCCAGATTATTGTGATAGAACGCAGACAACGCACCAACAACACCAACCATGATTGCCATAGGGTGAGCATCACGACGGAAACCGTTATAGAAGCGGCTTACTTGATCGTGAACCATAGTGTGGTTACGAACTTTAGCGTCGAATTCTTCTTTTTGCTCAGCTGTTGGAAGCTCGCCATTAAGAAGTAAGTAGCAAGTTTCTAGGTAATCAGCTTTAGTTGCTAACTGGTCAATTGGGTAGCCACGGTGTAAAAGAACACCTTTATTACCATCGATGAAAGTGATTTTAGACTCGCATGCAGCTGTTGCCATAAAACCAGGATCAAAAGTAAAGTGACCTGCAGCCAACACATCTTTAACGTCGATTACATCTGGGCCCAATGTGCCGCTGTAAATTGGTAATTCAATTTCTTTGCCATCAAGCTGTAAAACGGCTTTCTTGCCAGTTGCTTCAGACATTCAATAGATCTCCTGTCCTGGTGAATGTTTATCCGAGTTGTCTATCAATCTTTTAATGTACAAAACGGACGGATCAAAAATTTGCTATAAGATTAGTGAGTACTGAAATTTTGTCAATTATACTTATGGATAAAAAATGACGTTACACAGCGGCTTAGTCACATAATCTCTGTATAAAAAGCTTTATTAAAATCACAGCATCAACGCGCTATAATAAGATAAAACATGCAGGAGGTGCAGAAAAAAATGCATTGTTTGTAGCAATAATCATCATCTTTTAATCGTAAAAAAATGTTTAAAATGATTGGGTTCATAACGATAAATTGGCTAAAACTATATAAATTTCACTACTTACAGCTTTTTCAAGGGTTGGTAGTTTTTGTCAGGTTTTATAAATAAAAGCACTTAATAGAATATTTGAAAATGTCTGTTTGATTAAAAAATGACTTATTTTTGCTCGATTAAATCATGCTAATTTGATTTATTTGGAGACCTGTTTCACATTTTTAAGTTGAATAGCATAGATCGGTACTGAAATGCGTTTTATCTGCCTAAGTGACATATTCATTCAACTATTATAAAGATAGTTTTGTATTCACCGTTTGGCCTATCATAAATCTTTAAAAAATAGAGGGTTCTGTATAGTTTGAGTGATATTTTCAATCGAGCGCTAAGTGCTTGAATCTTCACCTTTAGTCTAAAGAACAGATGTTTCTAATATATATCCATATCGGACTAAATTAATCGGCTTTATTATTTAAAAACATATATATAAGTATTGATTAGAAGGCAATTATAAAATTATTGCAGATTAATCTTATTGTTAATGATTCTTATTTAAAGGATTTTTAGCCAAAAAGCTTATGAGAGTTGTTTGTATTTTGATAGTGAGCGTTTTATAATTCAGTGTCGTTTTACGTTTAGGCATGTATTTGTCTAATCAATGCCAGCTTTCCTTCGAATTAATTCCAACAAACTCCGGATGGAGTTTTTAACTACAGGATGCCCGCTGTGAAAAGCAACAGACCTGTCAATTTGTCCATGGGTCAAGTTTTAGAAGTAAACTTAAAATCACCTGTGGCTATTGCATCAATTCTACACCGTCTTTCTGGTGTGATCGTATTCTTACTCGTACCGGTCCTTTTATGGATTTTAGACAAGTCATTGTCTTCGCCTGAAGGTTTTGCTCAAGTGCAAGAAATCTTTAACGGTTTCATCGTGCGTTTTGTTGTATGGGTATTTGTAGCCGGCTTAATTTATCATACGTTTACTGGTATTAAGCACTTACTTGCAGATGTTGGCGTTGCAGAAGAACTGCAAAGCGGCCGTACTGCAGCTACTATTTCATTAATCTTGTCTGCGATCGGTATTGTTGCAGCATTTGTATGGATCGTACTCTAATGAAAAGTGCTACTGGTTTAACGGGTTCAGGTTCTCGCGATTGGTTTCTTCAACGTGTGAGTGCAGTGGTTCTAGCTGTGTATACTGTTATCGTTTTGGGTTGGATTCTACTGAATGGTGGCTTCAATTTTGAACAGTGGTACGGCTTTATGATGACTACACCAATGAAGATTTTGTCTTTATTGGCAGTATTCTCTCTTGTTGCACACGCATGGATTGGCATGTGGCAGGTTTTCACTGACTATGTGACTACTCGTCAAATGGGTCCATCAGCATCAGGTTTACGCATTGTATTGACTTCAGCAGTGATTATCGCTGTATTAGCATACGCAATCTGGGCAATCCAGATTTTCTGGGCTTGATAGGAAGAGATCATGGGCGCAATTAACCCTAAAGAAGATTATACAAATATTCCACATGAAACTTTCGATGCTGTCATCGTGGGTGGCGGTGGTTCAGGTATGCGTGCATCTTACCAACTTGCTCAAGCTGGTTTAAAAGTTGCTGTACTGACTAAAGTATTCCCGACACGTTCACACACTGTTGCGGCACAGGGTGGTATTGGTGCATCTCTTGGTAATATGCAAGAAGATAACTGGCACTACCACTTCTATGACACAGTTAAAGGTTCTGACTGGTTGGGTGACCAGGATGCGATCGAGTTTATGACGCGTGAAGCACCTCAAGTGGTATACGAATTAGAACATTTAGGTATGCCATTTGACCGTAACGCAGACGGTACGATTTACCAACGTCCATTCGGTGGTCACTCTGCAAACTATGGTGAAAAAGCGGTTCCTCGTGCATGTGCTGCAGCTGACCGTACAGGTCACGCACTTCTTCATACGCTTTATCAAAGCAACGTGAAAATGGGTACACAATTCTTCGTAGAATGGATCGCACTTGATTTGATCCGTAACGAAGCTGGCGATGTACTTGGTGTAACTGCTATCGATCAGGAAACTGGTAAAATTGCAGTATTCCAGGCGAAAGCTACTCTATTTGCTACTGGTGGTGCGGGTCGTGTTTACCGTGCATCTACTAACGCGTATATCAATACTGGTGACGGTCTTGGTATGGCAGCTCGTGCAGGTATTCCATTACAAGATATGGAATTCTGGCAGTTCCACCCTACAGGTGTTGCGGGCGCAGGCGTATTGCTAACTGAAGGTTGTCGTGGTGAAGGTGCAATCCTTCGTAACAAAGATGGCGAACCGTTCATGGAACGTTATGCTCCAACTTTGAAAGACTTGGCACCACGTGACTTCGTATCACGTTCTATGGACCAAGAGATCAAAGAAGGTCGTGGCTGTGGTCCTAAAGGTGATTATATCCTTCTTGATATGACGCACCTGGGTGCGGATACGATCATGAAACGTCTTCCATCTGTATTTGAGATTGGTAAGAAATTCGCGAACGTTGATATCACCAAAGAGCCAATTCCGGTAGTGCCAACAATCCATTATCAAATGGGTGGTATTCCTACGAATATTCATGGTCAGGTTGTTGTTCCAGAGTCTCCGGAAACTGAAGCACTGGTTACTCACTACGACAAGAACACTGATACATACTCGACTAACCAAGAAGGCCGTAACTTCACTAAACCAGTGAAAGGTTTCTATGCGATTGGTGAATGTTCTTGTGTATCTGTACATGGTGCAAACCGTCTAGGTACAAACTCACTGCTTGACTTGGTTGTATTTGGTAAGGCTGCTGGTCAGCACATCATCGATTATGTGACTAAACATCACGGTGATGAATATGAGCCGCTTCCTACCACTGTACTTGAGCAAACTGTTGCACGTATTCGTAAACTTGACGAATCAACGACAGGTGAAAATGCTCAAGAAGTTGCTGATGCGATTCGTGACATCGTTCAAGACCACGCTGGTGTATTCCGTACATCTGCACTTCTTGAAGAAGGTGTGAAACAGATTCTTGCAATTGAACCGCGCGTGCGCAACATTCACTTGAAAGACAAATCTAAAGTATTCAACACAGCACGTATTGAAGCGCTTGAAGTTGAAAACTTGTATGAAGTTGCTAAAGCGACTCTAATTTCAGCTGCAGCGCGTAAAGAATGCCGTGGTGCGCATACGGTAGTAGACTTTGAAGAGTCTCCTGACCATCCTGCATACCCATACGGTCGTCGTGATGATGAGTGGATGAAGCACACATTATGGTTCTCTGCGGACAACCGTCTTGAGTACAAACCAGTGCGTTACCGTCCATTGTCGGTTGATGCAATTCCACCTAAACCACGTACATTCTAATTCGGAGAAGTAAGATGAGTAGAGGTACTCGTACATTTAATATCTACCGCTACGATCCTGATAAGGATGCAGCACCGTACATGCAAACTTTTAAACTGGAATTGACTGACAAGCACCGTATGTTGCTTGACGCACTTCTGGCATTAAAAGTACAAGACGAATCTTTAACGTTCCGTCGCTCATGTCGTGAAGGTATTTGTGGTTCTGATGGTGTAAACATTAATGGTAAAAACGGTCTTGCATGTCTGTGGAACCTGAATGATTTACCAGAAACAATCACAATCCGTCCACTGCCAGGTCTTCCAGTAGTTAAAGACCTTGTTGTAGACATGAATCAGTTCTACGATCAGTACAACAAAATTCATCCGTTCTTGATCAATAATCAGCCTGCACCGCCTAAAGAGCGTCTACAGTCTCCTGAAGAACGTGAACATCTTGATGGTCTGTACGAATGTATTCTTTGTGCATGCTGTTCAACTTCATGTCCGTCATTCTGGTGGAATCCTGATAAGTTCTTGGGTCCTTCAGCATTGTTGAATGCTTACCGCTTCATCATTGACTCACGTGATACAGCAACTCAAGAGCGTTTGGCTCGTCTTGACGACCCATTCTCGCTGTTCCGTTGTAAAGGCATCATGAACTGTGTATCTGTATGTCCTAAAGGCTTGAACCCTACCAAAGCAATCGGTCACATCCGTAACATGCTTCTAGATATGGCTGGCTAATTCAGACTGCGAATAACAGTTTGTCAAAAAAGCACACCACTTGGTGTGCTTTTTGCTTTATAGGGGCGCTGAAAAGGGTAAGACTAGTCGAAAAGCAGGTGTTATCAGCAGGAGTTCTGGTGCAATCATAAAGGGTGATGAATCATTTCAGAGCATTTTACTCAGGTTTGTGCACTAATATAATGTAGTTCGATTTATTTATGATTTTTAGATGTAAAACTGACCTGAAAAAGATTCCCGATAATGTTATTATATAACGCAAGATTGCAAAGGGAGTGGATTGGAAGATTTACTCTCTTTTTGTTTATCAGTGGTATGGTGGATGGATGTAGGACTTTAGTCTACGGAGATTGTATTTTTCATTTAAAGCTCCCTATGTTAGAGTAATTTCTGGTTGATGTATTTGACTAAAAAACACACATTTCTCGTCAAAAAAATCAATTGATTAGTCGAGATCGTGATAGCATTTAGCATAAGACTATATCCAAAAAATGTAAGGATTAATGTACACTTTTTAAACACGGAAAAACCTGCGACTGGTATATAAAGGTAAGTTAGAGTCGCTTTAGAAAAAATACAGCTTAAGCCTTTGTTTTTTCTAAGTCGATTTGCAAAAAATTGCTCGGTTTTTATCGGGTATTCGATGAGTGATGATGCCGCTGAGGGGCGTTATTGTTCATTAAACATATCAAGAGTTGCTCTTGGTGTGGTGATAGCGCCTCATGGCTTATGCCTTATGGGGGACTAATGTCATCTTACCAATTTGACATTACTAATCCTGGGTTTTGCTTAAAAAGCATCCTGAAAATGTTTTTGCAATAGGAAATGGGTCCACAAATGCAAGAAGTTGCTGACGCTCTGCGTCTTGACACTGAACTTAGCGCTGATAGTGCAGCGTATATTGAAGAACTTTATGAGCAGTATCTGACCGCTCCAGACTCAGTGGGTGCTGACTGGCAGGAATACTTCGGTAAGTTCCCTAAAGGTGACCAACCACACAGCAATGTACGTGAGCAATTCCTACTGTTAGGTCGTAATTCAAGCCGTGTTCAGCCTGTCATTCAAGCGACAGTAAGCTCTGATCACGAGCGTCGTCAAATTGGCGTATTACAACTCATTGCGGCTTATCGTAACCGTGGTCACCAGAAAGCCAAATTAGATCCATTAGGTCTTGCAAAACGCGAACAAGCATTTGACTTAGAACTGGATGCGCATGGGTTAACCAAGTCTGATTTAGACACAGTATTCAATACTGGTAATCTTGCAATCGGTAAAGAAGAAGCAACGCTTGCTGAAATTCTTGCTGCATTAGAGTCTACATACTGCAGTACTGTTGGTTCAGAATACATGCACATCGTTGACACCAAGGAAAAACGTTGGATTCAACAACGTCTTGAAGGTGCACGTGGCCAGTTTGGTTTCAAAACACAACAGAAAAAACATGTACTTGAGCGTTTGACTGCAGCAGAAGGCTTGGAAAAATACTTAGGTAACAAATTCGTTGGTGCAAAACGTTTCGGTGTTGAAGGCGGTGAGTCTTTCATTCCGATGGTTGATGCAGTGATTCAACGTGCAGGTTCTGTTGGCTGTAAAGAAGTTGTAATCGGTATGCCACACCGTGGCCGTCTGAACCTTCTTGTAAATATTATGGGTAAAAACCCGGCTGACCTGTTTGGCGAATTCGAAGGTAAGTCTCTTCATAAGAAAGGTTCTGGTGACGTTAAGTATCACCAAGGTTTCTCGTCTAACGTGATGACTCCAGGTGGCGAAGTACACTTGGCATTGGCGTTTAACCCATCACACCTTGAAATCGTTGGACCGGTAGTTGAAGGTTCGGTACGTGCTCGTCAGGTACGTCGTAAAGACATCGGTGGTGATGACGTATTACCAATCATCGTTCACGGTGATGCAGCATTTGCAGGTCAAGGTGTCAACCAGGAAACCTTCCAGATGTCACAAACGCGTGGTTACACCGTTGGTGGTACAGTGCACATTGTTGTGAACAACCAGGTTGGTTTCACCACTTCTGATCCACGTGATGCGCGTTCTACAGAATACTGTACTGACATCGCGAAAATGATTCAGGCACCGATCTTCCATGTCAATGGTGATGATCCGGAAGCTGTATTGTTTGTTGCTCAGCTTGCACATGATTTCCGTCATACTTTCCGTAAAGACGTGGTTATCGACATGTTCTGTTACCGTCGTCGTGGTCACAACGAAGCGGATGAACCGGCTGCAACTCAGCCAATGATGTATCAAGTCATCAACAAGAAAGCGACGACTCGTACTTTGTATGCTGACAAACTTGTGCAAGAAGGGATCCTTGACCGCGCAACTGCAGATCAAATGGTTGAAAACTATCGATCCGATCTTGAAGCAGGTAAACACGTTGCCAATGCCTTGGTGTTAGAGCCAAACAAGAAAATGTTCGTAGATTGGTCTCCGTACTTAGGTCACGACTACACAGACGAGTGGGATACAACTTGTGATCTAGAACGTCTTAAAGAACTTGGTCGTAAAATGCGCGAGCTTCCAGAAGGCTTCGTGATGCAGCGTCAGGTTTCTAAAGTGATTGATGACCGTCTGAAAATGCAGACTGGTGAAATGCCACTGAACTGGGGTGCTGCTGAAACTCTAGCCTATGCATCGCTTCTAGACGATGGCTACTTGGTTCGTTTAACTGGCGAAGACGTGGGTCGCGGTACCTTCTCACACCGTCATGCAAAACTGCATAACCAGGTAGATGGCTCAACCTATATTCCACTTTGTCATATCAAAGAGAATCAGCCACGCGTTGCGATCTATGATTCATTATTGTCTGAAATGGCAGTATTGGCATTTGAATACGGCTATGCGACGACTCTTCCTAAGAGCTTGATCATCTGGGAAGCTCAGTTTGGTGACTTCGCGAACTGTGCACAGGTTGTGATCGACCAGTTCATCTCATCTGGTGAAACCAAGTGGGAACGTGTGTGTGGTCTGACTATGCTTCTGCCACACGGCTTCGAGGGTCAAGGTCCAGAGCATTCATCTGCACGTCTTGAGCGCTTCCTGCAGTTATGTGCAGAAGACAACATGCAAGTGATGACTCCAACTACACCTGCACAGATCTTCCATGCATTACGTCGTCAGGCAATTCGCCCAATCCGTAAGCCAATGATCATCATGTCGCCAAAATCATTACTGCGTCACAAGTTAGCTGTGTCTAACCTTGATGAACTTGCAAGCGGCACATTCCAGACTGTGATCGATGAAGTAGATAACATCAACAAATCAGACGTAACTCGTCTGGTGCTGTGTGGTGGTAAGGTTTACTATGACCTAGTTGAAAAACGTCGTGAAAAAGAATTGAACAATACAGCGATCGTTCGTATTGAACAATTGTATCCGTACCCAGAAGCACGTCTTGCTGAAGTTCTTGCTCAGTATCCAAACCTGAAAGAGCTGGTTTGGGCTCAAGAAGAACCGAAGAACCAAGGTGCTTGGCTGTTCATCGCGCCACGTCTGTATGACGACGTGATGAAGTCTGGTAAACAGGTTCGTATTAGCTACGCTGGCCGTGAAGCTTCTGCTGCACCGGCGTGTGGTTCACCATATTTGCATGCAAAACAACAAGCTCAGCTCGTTAACGACGCTCTAGCGATCGATGCTGAATAATCCAGGAGATTCTAAGTAATGGCAACCGAAATTAAAGCACCGGTATTTCCAGAGTCAGTTGCAGACGGCACGATCGCAACGTGGCACAAGCAACCAGGTGAAGCAGTATCACGTGATGAAGTGATCTGTGATATTGAGACTGATAAAGTTGTTTTAGAAGTTGTTGCTCCTGCTGACGGTACAATTGCATCAATCATCAAAAATGAAGGCGACACAGTGCTTTCTGCTGAAGTGATTGCACAATTCGAAGAAGGTGCTGTTTCTGGTGCTGCGCAAACTCAAGCAGTTCAATCTGAATCTGAAGCATCAGTAGAACAAGCAGCTGCGAAAACTGAAGCAGGTAATGCACCGATCGTTGAGCGTCAACAGGTTCAAGACCAAGCACCTGCAGTTCGTAAAGCGTTAACTGAATCTGGTATTACTGCATCTGACGTATCTGGTACAGGTCGTGGCGGTCGCATCACAAAAGAAGATGTTGCAAGCCACCAAGCGAAACCAGCGGCTCCTGCTGCTGCACCGTTAAGCGTTGCAGTTGGTGAACGTATTGAAAAACGTGTACCTATGACTCGTCTACGTAAACGTGTTGCTGAACGTCTGCTTGCTGCAACTCAAGAAACAGCAATGCTGACGACGTTCAACGAAGTCAACATGAAACCAATCATGGAAATGCGTAACCAGTACAAAGATGTGTTTGAAAAACGTCATGGTGCGCGTCTAGGCTTCATGTCATTCTTCGTTAAAGCGGCAACTGAAGCGCTTAAACGCTACCCAGCGGTGAATGCGTCTATCGATGGCGACGACATCGTTTATCACGGTTACTATGACATCGGTGTAGCGGTTTCTTCTGATCGTGGTCTGGTGGTTCCTGTACTTCGTGATACAGACCGCATGAACTATGCTGAAGTTGAAAATGGTATCCGTGCATACGCTGGTAAGGCACGTGAAGGTAAACTTGCAATTGAAGACATGACTGGTGGTACTTTCACAATTACCAACGGTGGTACTTTCGGTTCATTGCTTTCAACTCCAATCTTGAACACGCCTCAAACTGCGATTCTGGGTATGCATAAAATCCAGGAACGTCCTATGGCAGTAAATGGTCAAGTTGAAATCTTGCCAATGATGTACCTAGCGCTTTCTTATGACCACCGTCTAATCGATGGTAAAGAAGCTGTAGGTTTCCTTGTAACAATCAAAGAATTGTTAGAAGAGCCAGCACGTCTTATCCTTGATCTATAATTTTAGTTTTTAAGAATAATCAGAGCGAGTTCGAAGCGATCCTTTGAACTCGTTTTTGGAGATACAAATGTCTCAGTTTGATTTAGTTGTAATCGGTGGTGGTCCAGGCGGCTATGAAGCTGCTATTCGTGCAGCTCAACTTGGTTTTAAAGTTGCGTGTATCGAAAAACGTATTCACAAAGGTAAACCTTCTTTAGGCGGTACTTGCTTAAACGTAGGTTGTATCCCTTCTAAGGCACTTTTGGATTCTTCTCATCGTTATGAAGATACTGTTCATCACTTAGATGATCACGGTATTACGACTGGCGAAGTCGCATTTGATTTGTCTAAAATGCTTGCGCGTAAAGATAAAATCGTAAACCAATTGACCATGGGTATCGACGGTCTGCTTAAAGGCAATGGCGTTGAATGGTTAAAAGGTACTGGTAAATTACTTGCTGGTAAAAAAGTTGAGTTTGTTTCACATGAAGGCGAAACTCAAGTTTTAGAACCTAAATACGTGATTCTTGCAACTGGTTCTGTGCCGGTAAATATTCCTGTTGCTCCTGTAGATCAAGACATTATTGTTGACTCTACTGGCGCGCTTGAATTCCAGGAAGTACCTAAGCGTTTAGGTGTCATCGGTGCAGGTGTCATCGGTCTAGAGCTTGGTTCAGTATGGCGTCGTCTGGGTGCTGAAGTTGTTGTATTTGAAGCAATGGATGCATTCTTACCAATGGCTGATAAAGCATTGGCAAAAGACTACCAAAAAGTATTGACTAAACAAGGTCTAGATATCCGTGTTGGTGCGAAAGTATCTGGTACTGAAGTTAACGGCCGTGAAGTTACTGTTCAGTACACTCAAGGTGGTGAAGACAAAACTCAGACTTTCGACAAGTTGATCGTTTGTGTAGGTCGTCGTGCTTATGCTGAAGGCCTATTGGCTGAAGATTCAGGCATTAAATTGACTGAACGTGGCTTGGTTGAAGTCAACGATTGGTGTGCAACTTCTGTTGAAGGCGTATACGCAATTGGTGACTTGGTACGTGGTCCAATGCTTGCACATAAAGCAATGGAAGAAGGCGTAATGGCAGTTGAACGTATTCACGGTCACGCTGCACAAGTCAACTACGACACGATTATTTCTGTAATTTACACACACCCAGAAGCGGCGTGGGTAGGTTTAACAGAAGAGCAAGCGAAAGAAAAAGGCATTGAGGTAAAAACTGGTCAATTCGGTTTTGCTGCGAACGGCCGTGCAATGGCTGCTGGCGAAAATGCTGGTTTCGTGAAGTTTGTTGCTGATGCGAAAACAGACCGTCTACTTGGTATGCACGTGATTGGACCTGCTGCGTCTGACATCGTTCATCAAGGTATGATCGCACTTGAATTTGTATCTTCAGTAGAAGACCTACAGTTGATGACTTTTGGTCACCCAACTTTCTCTGAAGTCGTACATGAAGCTGCTCTGGCAGTGGATGGTCGTGCAATTCACGCGATCCAGCGTAAGCGTAAATAATCTAAAAAAGAGCGGCTTCGGCCGCTCTTTTACATTTGGTGGTTGTTTTTGTATGAATAATCATCTAAAAATAAAGATAAGAATCAAAACATCGTTTTAATAAATTCCAATATCGATGTTGCAGCGCCACAGGATATTGGACGCAGTAATAACAAAGTGAAAAAGTAGTAAAAGGTCAATCAATGAATTTACATGAGTATCAAGCAAAAGCGTTATTAAAAAAATATGGCATGCCAGTTCAGGAAGGTATTCTTGCGACAAATGCTGAAGAAACCGTGCAGGCTTTTCAACAGCTGGGCGGAAAATTTGCTGTATTAAAAGCACAGGTGCATGCCGGGGGGCGTGGTAAGGCGGGTGGGGTAAAGGTAGTTAAATCTGCCGACGAAGCCGCTGAATATGCCAATCAAATTATTGGCTCACGCTTAGTGACTTATCAAACCGATGCCAATGGTCAACCGGTCAATAGCATTCTGGTCTCTGAAGATGTTTATCCAGTAGAGCGTGAACTTTATCTGGGTGCTGTGGTAGACCGTTCAACTCGCCGTATTACCTTTATGGCATCGACTGAAGGCGGTGTTGAAATTGAAAAAGTGGCAGAAGAAACGCCTGAAAAAATTATTAAAGTTGAAGTTGATCCACTCGTTGGTTTATTGCCGTTCCAGGCACGTGAAGTTGCATTTGCTTTAAACCTTAAAGATGGACAAATCAACCAATTTGTCAAAGTCATGACTGCAGCTTATCAAGCCTTTGTGGAAAATGATTTTGCCCTGTTTGAAATTAATCCGCTATCAGTCCGTGAAAATGGCGACATTCTTTGTGTCGATGCCAAAGTAGGGATCGATTCGAACGCTCTGTATCGTTTGCCTGAAGTGGCGGCACTACGCGATAAATCACAAGAGAATGAGCGTGAGCTAAAAGCCTCTGAATTTGATCTGAACTATGTTGCCTTGGAAGGTAATATTGGTTGTATGGTCAATGGTGCAGGTCTTGCGATGGCCACCATGGATATTATCAAGCTTTATGGTGGTCAGCCAGCTAACTTCCTCGATGTCGGTGGTGGTGCAACCAAAGAGCGGGTGATTGAGGCGTTCAAAATTATTTTGGCAGATACTTCTGTACAAGGTGTGTTGATTAATATTTTTGGTGGAATTGTACGTTGCGACATGATCGCTGAAGCAATTATTGCAGCAGTTCAAGAAGTAAATGTCACTGTGCCGGTTGTGGTTCGCCTTGAAGGGAACAATGCTGAGCTTGGTGCCAAATTACTGGATGAATCTGGTTTGAAATTAATTTCTGCAAATGGCCTGGCCGATGCTGCAGAAAAAATTGTTGCTGCAGTAAAAGCTTAAGGAGTATTAGAATGAGCGTATTAATTAATAAAGACACCAAAGTTTTAGTTCAGGGCTTTACTGGTAAAAACGGAACTTTTCATTCCGAGCAGGCAATTGCTTACGGTACTAAAGTGGTCGGTGGGGTAACACCGGGCAAAGGTGGTCAATCACATTTGGATCTGCCAGTATTTAATACCATGCGTGAAGCGGTAAAAGAAACCCAGGCCGATGCTTCTGTAATTTATGTACCTGCACCATTTGTATTAGACTCTATTGTGGAAGCGGTTGACTCAGGTATTGAGCTGATTGTAGTGATTACTGAAGGTGTACCAACACTGGACATGCTAAAAGCCAAGCGTTATCTGGAAACCAATGGTAATGGCACGCGTCTGATTGGCCCAAACTGTCCGGGTATTATTACGCCTGAAGAATGCAAAATCGGAATTATGCCAGGCCATATCCATAAGAAAGGCAAGATCGGGATTATCTCTCGTTCAGGTACTCTGACTTATGAGGCTGTATCGCAAACGACTAAACTAGGTCTAGGTCAATCGACGTGTATCGGTATTGGTGGTGATCCAATTCCGGGTATGAACCAGATTGACTGCTTAAAACTGTTTGAAGAAGACCCTGAAACAGAAGCTATTATCATGATTGGTGAGATTGGTGGTACAGCTGAAGAAGAAGCTGCTGAATATATTCAGTCTAATGTAACTAAGCCTGTGGTGGGTTATATTGCGGGTGTGACAGCACCGAAAGGAAAACGTATGGGACATGCCGGTGCGATTATTTCAGGTGGCAAAGGCACCGCGGAAGAAAAATTTGCAGCCTTTGAACGTGCTGGCATGGCTTATACCCGTAGTCCTGCTGAGCTTGGTTCGACCATGTATCAGTTGCTGAAGGATAAAGGGTTAATCTAAACAATAAAAATCCAACATAAAGCCCTCTTATTGAGGGCTTTTTTTAGAAGAAATACATAATAGTTTGGTCTGACAGGATGAAATTGTGAGCTAAATCGCACTTTGTTATAATGTTTGTATAAATAAAATACATAACAAGACAAATGCCAATGCTAAACAACAATAACTATTACTCAATCGCCTATGTGTTGCTTGCTACAGGAATCAGCTTGAATCCTTTATATGCAGCTATTACAGACACGCAAAGGCATCAGGTGGTCAAGCAAATTAAGTCTGGGGATACCCAAAAAGGTCTTAAAATACTCGCAGAAATGGTACGCAAAGACCCTGCGAACATGAACCTGCTGGCTGACTTTATTTTGTTAAGCCGACAATATAATTCCCCCCTAATTCAGCAAGATTACAATCTGAATCACTTAAAAATTTCAACATATCCAGTCTATGGGCAACTGCCTCTGGTGATGTTATTACGTGATCAGGGTAAATTTTTGCTGGCTGAACAATATGCAGCAAAATTTCAGAAAAACAGCACAAGTGATATTCCATGGGATTTATATCGTGGCATGTTGCTTGCGGAAAGTGGTCAGTTGGAGCAGGCAGAGCAACAAATCAGGAAAGTTAACCAGAAACAGCTGAATGCTGATCAGCTGGTACAATTAGCTTATACCTATCGCTTATTAAGACAACCTATACAGGCACTGAATACCGCAACTCGCGCTTTATCGATGAGTCGTTCGGAAAGTGTGCAGGAACAGTATGTGCTGGCTTTGGCAGCCAGTGCTGATTATGACAGTGCAAACCGTTATTTACAGCAGCAGGGTAAAGGGCAAAGTCGTCTCAAACATGAAGTACAGCTGATCAAGTTTAGTCAACATATTCGTAATGCCATTGATTTCTATAAAGTACAAAGTGAAAAGGATCAGGGCAAAATTGCCTATACAGAGCTGGATCAGGTGATTTCGGAAATGCAGGCTTATGAAAATGAGCTAGCCCAATATCCCGAGTTACGTCAAAGATTTTATTATGAATATATTTTTGCCTTAAGTGCACGGCAACGTTCTGCTGAAGCTTTGGCCCAACTGGCTAAAATCAATCAGCCGGTAGAACACATGCCTGCCTATACCAGACATGCACTAGCTGATAGCTATTTGCGCAACCATAAACCAAAGCAGGCGGAAATATTGTACCGCAGTCTGTTTAAAGAAAAGAACTATGTGGACTATGACGTCTATGCAGGTCTGTACTATAGCTTGATTGAACAAGAAAAATTTAAAGCCGCTGATGAAGTAATTAAGGAAATGGATCAGCGCTTACCAATCTTCTTCTATAGTCAGGCTAAAGGTGTAGACCGTACGATTCATATGGACCGGGATGAGTATATGATCTTAAGAGGTCTTCATTATAGTTATAAAAACCAGCTGGATAAGGCAGAACTGTATTTTCAGGACCTGGTAAATAAATCTCCAGGAAATCGTAATTACATCAATTATCTTGCGACTATACAGCGTTGGCGTGAAAAACCTTTGCAAGCACAGGCAACGGTTTCCTTACTCAATGGTACAGAGCCATCAACACAAGCCACCCGAATTAATAGCATGCAAAATGCACAAGCTGTCTTTGATGTGCAGACATGGCGTAGTAGCAATACTGATCTTTTAGAGCGGGCAGGAACTGATACCGGGGTAGTACGTAGTCATAAGGAGCTCAAAGATCGTGAGCGGTTTACCATTTCACATAATAGTCTTTATGCGAAAAGTGAAACGGATGATCAAGATCTGGTCAATAATCTGAATGGTTCTCGTGAGAAACAAAGCTGGACGCGACTCAATACCCCATGGTTTTCGGATTATTACCGGGCCTTTGTGGAGCATCAGTACCGTAGTGGAGAGTATGAAGAAGGTAAGCGAGATGATCAACGGATCGGTGTAGGACTGGAATGGGTCGATAACCGTAAGTATGCCACTATAGCACTTTCACAAGCGACCGAGGGTGATCGCTTTGGTGTGAATATAACCTGGAATCATTGGTTAAGTGATCACTGGAATTATGGTCTGACTTATAACAGCCAGGCAGAGATTCCATTGCAGATACAGGATGAACATGAAGGGCAGTCTTATCGTTTCGACTTAAACTGGCAACAGCATGAATCTACAAAGGCTGGATTGAGCTATCAGTTTACTGATATTGATGACGGAAATGAGCGTCAGGAACTAGGTACCTATTTCAAGCAACGTATTTTCCAGGCTCCACATCATTTAACCCATCTGAACTTATATGGATTTTGGGCCTCGAATAAAGATGATGTAGAAACTTCCTATTTCAATCCATCTTCAAGTTGGAGTGCAGAAGCAGGTCTGGAACATGATTGGGTAACCTGGCGTAGTTATGATCAGTCGTTGACTCAACGTTTTTCATTAAATCTTGGTGTATTTGACCAAGAAGATTATGACTCAGACCTGATTTATTTGGCGAAATATCAACACCTCTGGCAAATCACCAGAACTTGGTCCCTGAATTATGGGGTGTCCTATGGGCAACACCCTTATGACGGTGAAGATGAAAATAGACTCGAAGCAAGTTTTGGATTTGAAGGGAGATTCTAATGAAAACAATAAAAAATAAACTCGCTCTATTAGGATGCTTAAGTCTTTTTATGGCATATACTCATGCTGAAAATAAAGCGATGGATCTGCCTGAAAACCAGTTCGTAACACTCACTTTTCATGATGTCAGGAATGATGTAGTACGTCAGGGTGATCGTGATCAATATGCAATTAGTACTGAATATTTGGCGCAATACTTTGCTTGGTTAAAACGTGAAGGCTGGAAAACTATTTCTTTGGAAGATATCCGCCGTGCCCGTGAGGAAAAAATTCCATTACCAGAAAAATCGGTACTTTTGACCTTCGATGATGGGGCGCTAAGCGGATATACCCAAGTATTTCCTTTATTAAAGCAATATAAATTACATGCCGTTTTTGCTATTCCAACCAGCTGGATTGGTACCAAGCATAAAGATGCCATAGAGTCCTATGGGGCAAATAATCTGATGAATTGGGACCAGATGCGGGAAATGCAAAATAGTGGCTTAGTCGAGTTTGTATCGCATTCACATAATCTGCATCGTGGAGTTATTTCGAATCCACAAAGAAATATGCAGCCTGCTGCAACTGCACGTATATATGATCTGACAAAGGCACGTTATGAATCTGACCTCGCTTATAGGCAGCGTGTTCTGGAAGACTTAAAGCGTTCTAAAGCCATTCTGGAACAGGAATTGTCAGTACCGACACATGCTATTTTCTGGCCCTATGGTGCTGTAACAGCAGAAACAGAAGATATTGCTAAGCAGGCAGGACTAAGCATGTCTTTTAGCCTCGGAACTATGGCACCATTGGCTGATTCAGTAAAAACCTATCAGCGTGCCTTGATTATGAATAACCCGAACCTGGCAGAAATTAAAGAGGCAATGTCTGAGTTTTTGTATCATACCAAGCAACCCTATCTGGAGCAGAAGAGCTTTATTCAGTTTAATTTGAAAGATCTTGCGCAGCCCAGTATAAAACAGGCTGATGAAAAACTCGGTCAGTTCCTCAACCAGTTAGATGCGCTGAAAACCAATCAGCTGATCTTGAAACCTGTTGCCGATCTCGATGGTAATGGCACGGTCGATGTGGCTTACTTCCCGAACAGCCAGTTAAAAATGCAACAGGATTTACTGAACCGTACTTTATGGCAAGCCCGTACCCGTACGTATCAGCGTGTTTATGCAGAGTTACCGCTCAGTATGATGAATCAGGGCTATAATATGGTCCAGCTGGTTGAAGATATATTCAAATATAACAGCAATCTGGAAGGCTTGGTGATAGACGCTGGCCAAGAGTTAAATTGTGCTGTAGAGAGTACACAGTGGTCGGCTGAATGTAAGAAACAGATTGAGCGAGTCATTAACTTAAAACAAAATACGAGTCGACGTGCCAAATACTATGCCAATATCAGTAATGTCTATTTGGCAGTACTGAAAATAAATACCCATAAAACTATGGGGCTGAAGGCCTTATTTGAAACCTTGGCAGATGATTCAGATTATATCTATCTGGTTTTGGATCAAAAAACCAGCAAAGCTGAGCATAACCAGTTGCTCAAAAATATTCAGCAGTTGACCTCCGTACAAAAACAACGTTTGATGATCGGTTTTGATTTGGCAGGTCAATCAGAACAAGATCAATGGATTACTAATAGTATTGCGAATTTACGTAGACAAGGTATCCAGAAAATTTCGCTTGAAAATTATAACTTTAAAAATGCCGGGCAGGTTCAACAAAGACTTTATGCATCGATTAGCTTAAACAGTAATCCTTTCGTTTATCGTGATCCCTTTCAGGCTCAGCAGGGAGAACGTAAATGATTAATAGTATCAGTTTACATGATGTCATTTTTGGCTTTGCTTTTTTCTATCCATTGTTTATGGCCTGGATGTGGATTGCTGGCGGAATCTGGTTTTTTATAAAACGCGAACTGAATCAGAAAGCATTACCTGAACCCAAAGAAGCAGGTTGTAGTATTTTAATTCCCTGTTTTAATGAGGCTGAACAGGTCAAGCAGACCATTCGCTATGCCATGCAAAGTCAGTATCCAAAATTTGAAGTGATTGCGATTAATGATGGCAGTTCGGATCAGACAGGAGAGATTCTGGATGAACTGGCAGAAAAATATCCAAAATTACGTGTAGTACATTTGGCCGAGAACCAGGGTAAAGCGTATGCACTACGTGCAGGGGCAATGGTAAGTGGTTATGAGTACCTGATCTGTATTGATGGCGATGCTTTAATGCATCCACATTGTGTACTTTGGATGATGCACCACTTAACCATGTTCCCGCGTGTTGGAGCGGTAACGGGTAACCCGCGTATTATCAATCGCTCCAGCATACTAGGCAAAGTCCAGGTTGGAGAATTTTCTTCTATTATCGGATTGATTAAGCGGGCACAACGTACTTATGGTCGCATTTTCACTGTCTCTGGTGTCTGTGCCGGATTTAGAAAAACTGCTCTGGATCGTATTGGTTATTGGCGTGATGACATGATTACCGAAGATATTGATGTGTCATGGCGTTTGCAGTTTGATCATTGGGATGTGCAGTATGTCCCTCAAGCGCTCACCTATATTTATATGCCCGAAACTTTTAAAGGGTTGTGGCAGCAGCGATTACGTTGGGCACAAGGTGGTATTGAAGTACTCTTTGCCTATATTCCTAAAATATTTAAATGGCGTTTGCGCCGCATGTGGCCGATCGCACTGGAATCTGTGATTAGCGTGTTATGGGCATATACCATGTTTGGTGTATTCGTCTTGTTCTTTTATGGTTTGTTCTTTCCTGTGGCCCCAGAGTGGTATGTCAATTCTCTGTTGCCGCAGTGGTATGGTGTGATTCTCGGCACAAGCTGTTTGATTCAGTTCATGGTCAGTCTATGGATTGACCGCAGATATGATAAAGGTCGAATGTTTAGAAGTTATTTCTGGGTAATCTGGTACCCACTATTTTTCTGGATTTTAACCATGTTAACGACCGTTGTATCGTTGCCGAAGACCATTTTTAAAACCCAAACCCGTGCACGGTGGATCAGTCCAGACCGAGGCTTCCGTGGTGAAACAGAGGTAAAATAAGGCGAAAAACAATAAAAATATTCCTGCCAAGCCGCAGGTTAAAATTGCCGAGTATATGGAGCTCCCAACAACTGTTGAACTTTCTGAACTCAGTGTCGCAGCAACTGTTAAAGAATCTAAACTCGATATTCCGGAGTATATCGATGTTCCAGAATATGTAAGTGATCGAACGAGTGGTTATAGCCTGATGGCACTAGGCTGGATGGCGTGGATATGGTTATTTATGCCATTGGCCTCCCTGGGTTTATGGTGGTTTGAATCGAGCCTGATTGTTGATCATGTCTTAATAGACCATAAACCTTATCAGGGAATGACGCTACTTGAGCTGGCCCTACTGATTATTATTGCTTTTTCAAGCTTGCTGTTATGGGCTTGTTATAACTGGATTCGATTCAATCGAGTAGATCGACGTTCGGCACCTAGACCGGTTGAACTTCAGGAGATTGCTTATAGCTTTGAGGTTGAAAAGCATGCTCTACTGGAAATGGTACAGGCCAAACAATTGACTCTGTACTATAATCAGGAGGGGAGATTAGAGCAGTACGACATACAAGGTAGGCCTATGAAAATTTCTTTGGCTTAAAAATCGTTGCATGTGGGTGTGGCATAAAAGGATCTTCTGGATAATAGCCAATATGCTGCACTCCTTGTTCTTTTAATAGATGTACCGTTTCTAATAACTCCTCATTTGAAAGTTTATGCTGTGTATTCCAGTCTATGGTTTGGATTTCAAAAATGGTCCGAGATAAAGTAGGGTCATACTGTCGTGCTTTTTCTACCAAATTAAGATAGAACTTGGAATGGTCCGGAGCTTTTTCCATATAGGGCATAGCCATAACAGCATTATAATCATAATGTTGTAGGGTACTTGAGGTTGATTGTGCAAACCATTTCTCGCTTTCAGGATTTAACATCACAGGCGCATAAGAGTTTCGGGCGAATTTGAGGGAGGGATGGGTGATTTTAAGCTTATTACTCAATTTTAAAGCAAGGTTATCTAAATAGGCGGTTTTAGCTTTAGCAAACTTCATTTGTTCTGGATGTTGAGGATGACGTAATATTTTTTCAGCATCCTTAAATCCCCAATATTTATATACTTGCATGGCAGAGGGGGAACTATCCTCATAGTCATTCAAGGTAATATCATCATGATACAAAATACCGTCCACAGTTATTTTATCTGTTAATGCCTTATAGATATCATAGACATAATCAAAGTTTTTTGGATCAAATGGCGACAGGCGAATATAACCTTTTATGTTCTGGTTTGTAGTTTCTACATAATTTGCCCGGTAGTGCTTTGGCAGTTCCCAAGCCCACATGGGTAACCAGGCATAGATTTTTTTAACAGTGGTGCGATTTCGAATCTGTTCAGTGACTTTTTTAAATAAATCTTCCCTGACAGGCATATGTGGGTTAGGGAAATACACTTCATTTGCTGAACCATTAGCATCCTCATCAGCATAAGCCTGTAAAAAAATAGTATTAGGCTGGACAGTCTCTATACGCTTGATTAACTGGTTAATATTACGTGTCATCTGACGTGGATCAGGGTCATAAATATAGTCTAAATCAAGATGCATAATTGACATCTCTAATTGTTGGTTCTTCTGGTACCTTTCAATTAATGATGAAAAAGATAAAGGTTTGGTCAGGGCATTTGACGAGCTAGAAAAGGTGCTAAGTAAACTTAAAGAGGTAATTAAACCTAAGCTTAAAGTTATATTGAGTGCAGATTTTCTGGAAGGAGTTGTATTTTTCATTATGCTATCCAGTAATTATCGTTGTTATAAATTTTCTTATCTTAATAATCCATCATGAGAATGATGCTTATTCGCTTTCTTTACTGATAGCATGTTTATTTGAAAATATATGTGTAATTTTTGAAAAAAGCTTCCATCTTGGAAGCTTTTTTATTTTTAAATTTTAGCGATAAATTTTTAGGTTTTCGTTTTTAAACTTTGTGTCATCCCATTAATATCACCACCCTGAATGCCTAACTCACTCATCAGACTGTCAATGAGCGGAGCTTGACTACGGTAGCGTAGAGCACTATTTACAACTTGGTCAGAGAGAGCAACATTACTACTTTCATGATGAGCATCTGCCTGACAAGAACCTGTATGTGCTCCGTGAAGGCCATTCACCTGAAGAATTTTTATATCATCAATGTTTTCCATTGGCTTAACGCTTTCACGGATAATTTCAGGTAGGTATTTGAGCATTGCCAGACGGATCTGCATTTCTACCTGCTCTGAAGACAGTACATTGTTAGCTTCATTCACTGCACGGGTACCTTCAGCATCGACCTGATACTGTTTCTCCATTGCCTGAGCCAGGAGAACTTTAGCATCTGCTTCCCCCTTGGCTTTTAAACGAACTTTTTCAGCTTCTGCTTCAGCGGCAATACGAATCGCTTCTGCATCATCAGCCGCTGCCTGTTTACCTGCTTCAGCAGCCACGGTAATCGCAATTGCATCTTTCTCGGCCTGTTCTTTGGCAGCCACCAGTTCAACTGCTTTTTGACGTTCTGCCTGCTGAATCTGACGTACTGTTACGACTTCTTCTTCAGCTTTTACTGCTTGAGCACGGGCAAGATCTGCTTGTGCTTTGGCTTCAGATTCGGCACGAGATTTTTCAGCAATCGCAATCGCACGGTCCTGTTCAGCCAGTTCAATGGTTTTCTTTTGTTCAACCTGAGCTTTTTGAATAATCTGTGCTTTCTGGATATTTTCATTTTCGACATCACGGGCAGCCAGAATACGTTTTAATTCTACTTCGCGTTCAGCCGCAATACGTGCTTCCTCTGCTTCACGTTTTTTAGCAGCTTCTTGGGCTGCAATCTCAGCCAGCTGTTCAGCGCGACGAATCGAAATCTCACGTTCCTGTTGCAGCTTGGCGTATTCTTCTTCACGAATAATCTGTAAGCGTGCCTGTTCAGCTTCAAGATTCTTGGTTTTAATTGCCAGGTCAGTATCCTGTTCAATATGGTTGCGTTTACGGCGACGGTCTTCAATGGTTTCAGTCAGTTTGGTCAGACCTTCAGCATCGAAAGCATTTTGTGGATTGAAATATTTGAAGCCAGTCTGATCCAGACCTGTTAAAGAAACAGTTTCAAGTTCAAGACCATTTTTATGCAGATCTTCCGACACGACTTGCTGTACTTTTTGTACAAAGTCGACACGCTTTTCATGAAGCTCTTCCATCGCCATTTCAGCAGCTACGGCACGTAACGAGTCCACGAATTTGCCCTCTACCAGATTTTTCAGCTCGTTCGGCGACATGGTTTTTTGACCAAGGGTTTGTGCTGCCGTTGCAATTGAATCTGCGGTTGGTTTAACCCGGACATAGAATTCGGCCATAACATCGACACGCATACGGTCGCGGGTAATCAGTGCCTGATCATCAGCACGGCGAACTTCCAGACGCAGGGTATTCATATTTACCGGTATAATTTCATGCAATACCGGCAGAACCAACGCACCACCGCCTAGAATGACTTTCTCCCCGCCAAAACCGGTACGGACAAAAGAAATTTCCTTACTTGAACGACGGTAAAGGCGAGCGATGATTAAACCAAAGGTGATCAGGCCGGAGAAAATAACCCCAGTAATGATTAAAATGTTATATAAATCAAAATTTAGCATTGTTGTTTGTTCTCTGTTTTAGCGTATTTGAAAATATAATTTTGGATTAAATAATAAATATAAAGTAAGAAAGAATAAGTATTTAGACTTTCATGGCCTGGAAGCCATTGCGGGTTTTATCCATTAAAATCACAGATTGGCCCTGTTTCAGGATTTCACCATTGGCAGGTTCGACCAGCACATAATGGGTATGGCCATACTGATCTTGAACTTTGGCTTGTGCTGGTGAGTTGGCACGAGCATCGCCGAGGATAATGATTGCAGTTCGGCCAATCAGTTCTTCAATATGAATCGCAGTGGTTTCATCTTTTGGCAGGATCTTTTCCGCTATTTTGGCATTAAAACGGACCAGAGGCATGCACAGGAACAGGCAGGCGGGAGAAATGATCCAGCCATTAATTAAATGTCCAGTAAAACGTTCAAATATACCTTGAATCAAAAGACCGCTTAAGCCATAGGTAGTCAGGAAAATGATCAGCCAGATAAAGAGAGGAAGTTGTCCCAGATACAACCAGTCAAATACCTTGCTAAAGATATTGGGGTTATTGGCAGGATGAAGGTCTACATGATGCGAGTCTTCAAGTAAGAGTTGGTCAAAAACACTTTGTGAACCACCACCCAGAAACAGCAATATACATTCCAGCGCTGCAAACATCAGCATCAGGCTAAGACTGATACTGAAAACAACATTCGACGGTTCGGTAAAAAGCTCCCACATTCCTTCGGGTCTCTATCTATAATTATGTTTGGCAAAATGAGTAACAATAATTCTTACTTATAAAAAGATAACATTGATTATACATTTTGCAATCTAAATACACACAAAAGTAGCGGATATGAAACTTGAAAAATTTAAATATTTGGAAATTAGATTGAATTCTTGTATGAGTTATCAAATTAATATTTTAGAAAACAATAGCTTCAAAAATATGACAATATCTTAATAAATTTATGAATAAATGGATAAAAAATTAACATGGTCACAGTTTTGTTGAAGCTGAAATTCGAATGAAACAGGCATTTAGGTCAGTGACAATGACTTTATTTGATCGAAGGATATCTTAATAAGTACTTTCTAGTATCGGATAGGAGGTATGTAGTAATGAATGCGAGAAAGCACAATATTAAACATTTTTAATATTCATCCTTCTTTTTAAAAGTATATGTCTGTCCTACTGATCTTAAAATATTTGATTTATATAAATATTTTGACATAGGGATTGCCTAAAGAAGGCTAAATTGAATCGAGTTGATCGCATGTATATCGACTCTATATTTAACTCAATTAGCCTAAGTAGAATTACAACAATGACGTCTGAATACGTACTTTCATATCTAAAGCTTGCTGAAGAATATACGCTTTCATCCATTGTACCTGTTCACCCATTGGATTAGTTTTTACCGCCGTATTCAGGAAATCCAATTCAGGCTTGCTAAACAGCTGATCTTCAAGTGCCTGTTCAAGGGTGTGGCTATTCGCGGCTAAAGGCAGGGCAACCAGATAAAATGCTTTAGGGTAGTTATAAAAAGCATACAAAAGGTTGAAGGCCTTCTGGTCACCTTTCAGATTGCCTGCACCAATTTCATATTTCGGATCCTGGTTACTATGCGTCAGTCCAATAACATATTCAGCATTATTGTCTTGCAGGCGAACTCCGAACTGTAGACCAATCTGATCCGCAGTCAGTTCATGCTGTATATAGACGTTTAAAGCATTGCCATCATCAGAAAAGGGGCCTTGTAAGATCAGCATGTGTTGTTGATGCTGATAGATATAGCCAGCCAGTTTGGCCTGTTCAAGACGGGTCTTTAAAGTTTCTAAGGTATATTGAGTAAATGGCATGTCTAAATTTAGATCTATAGGTACTAGGATTACTCTAGGTGGTTTTGCTAACGTTGGGAACAGGTAGTTTAGATGATTTATCTATGAAGTTATTGCTAAAAAATAGTGGGTTTAAAAGGCTAAATAGAAGAAAATACTGAAATTCAAAGCATTAAAAATCACTAGATTGAATAAAACTAATAATAGATATCAGTGAAGTTTTATATGATGTTTTGATATATGGATAGCACAAAACAAGAAAACGTTATGAAAACTTAATCACTATAATGAATATAAATTTTATAAAGTGTAATAAGTACACGTGTAATACGCAGGTTGTCCATGTCATTAAATGAGGAAAGACTTACTCATCTTAAACAGCTTGAAGCTGAGAGTATTCACATCATTCGCGAAGTTGCTGCCGAGTTTGAAAACCCAGTCATGCTTTATTCGATTGGTAAAGATTCCGCGGTAATGCTGCATCTAGCATTAAAAGCGTTTTACCCTGCAAAACTTCCATTCCCGCTACTTCATGTAGACACGGGCTGGAAATTCAAAGACATGATTGCCTTCCGTGACAACATGGCAAAAACGCATGGTTTTGATCTGATCGTGCATCAGAACAAAGAAGGCCGTGATGCGGGTATTAACCCATTCGATCACGGTAGTTCAAAATACACCGACATCATGAAGACTCAAGGGCTAAAACAGGCACTTGATAAATATGGTTTCGATGCCGCCTTCGGTGGTGCACGCCGTGACGAAGAAAAATCTCGTGCCAAGGAGCGAGTATACTCATTCCGTGACTCGAAACACCGTTGGGATCCTAAAAACCAGCGTCCAGAACTTTGGAACCTTTACAACGGTAAAGTGAACAAAGGCGAAAGTATTCGTGTATTCCCATTATCAAACTGGACTGAGCTTGATATCTGGCAATATATCTATCTTGAAAGTATTCCATTGGTCCCACTATATCTTGCTGCTGAACGCCCGGTTGTTGAGCGCAGCGGCACACTGATTATGGTGGACGATGAGCGTATGCCTTTAAAAGAAGGTGAAGTTCCACAAATGAAATCGGTACGTTTCCGTACTTTAGGTTGTTACCCATTAACGGGTGCAGTTGAATCCACTGCCAACACCTTGCCGGAAATTATCCAGGAAATGTTGCTTGCAACCAGCTCTGAGCGTCAAGGCCGTATGATTGACCATGATGAGGCAGGTTCAATGGAGAAGAAGAAGCAGGAAGGCTACTTCTAAGCATCTTCAAATCTTCCCCTAACCCCTTCTTTAATAAAGAGGGGGAACTCCCAACGGAATGGAGCTAAGTCTCCCTTTACCAAAGGGAGACTTAGAGGAATTCAAGATTAAACTGATTTCTTAAGCATTTGTGGAGTTTGAGCGATGTCTCATCAATCTGAATTAATCAGCCAGGATATCCTGAGCTATTTAAAACAACATGAAAATAAAGACTTACTGCGTTTCTTGACTTGCGGTAACGTTGATGATGGTAAATCTACTTTAATCGGTCGTTTGCTTTACGATTCAAAACTGATTTATGAGGATCAGTTGCAAGCTGTAACACGTGATTCTAAAAAAGTCGGTACGACTGGCGATGCACCTGACTTGGCTTTGCTGGTAGATGGTCTGCAAGCGGAACGTGAGCAGGGGATTACCATTGATGTCGCTTACCGTTATTTCTCTACTGAAAAACGTAAGTTCATCATCGCGGATACTCCGGGACATGAGCAATATACCCGTAACATGGCGACAGGTGCGTCTACTGCAGATCTTGCAATTATCCTGATTGACGCACGTTATGGCGTACAGACTCAGACTCGCCGTCATAGCTTTATTGCCAGCCTGCTGGGTATTAAGAACATTATTGTTGCGATCAACAAAATGGACCTGGTGGAGTTCTCTGAAGCTCGTTTCAACGAGATCAAGGCAGACTATACTGACTTCGTGAACCAGTTAGGTGACCGTACGCCAGCGAATATTATTTTCACACCGATTTCTGCCCTGAATGGCGATAACGTGGTGAACAAGTCTGAAAATACGCCGTGGTATACAGGCCAGACCCTGATGGGTACTCTGGAAACTGTTGAAATTACCCACAGTGTAGATAAAGAAGAATTCCGTTTCCCGGTTCAGTATGTTAACCGTCCTAACCTCGACTTCCGTGGTTTCTGCGGTACTGTAGCGCTGGGTGAAGTGGCTGTAGGCGATGAGATTGTCGCTTTACCATCAGGCAAGAAATCTACTGTTAAGGAAATTGTGACTTTTGACGGCAAGTTGCAACGTGCATTTGCAGGTCAGGCAGTGACTTTAACCTTGAACGATGAGATTGATATCTCTCGCGGCAACATGCTGGTGAAAGCGGGTGATCAGCCTTTAGCTTCACGTTCGGTTCGTGCTTCTGTGGTATGGATGAATGACCAGCCATTGGTTAAAGGTAAGTTGTATAACGTTAAGCTAGGTACGCAAACGGTTCCTGCAAAAGTTGCAGAGATTAACTACCGTGTAAACGTCAATACACTTGAGAAAACTCAGGTAGAGCAGCTGGATCTGAACGCAATTGCTGATGTTCAAATCGAGTTTGATGCGCCAGTGGTATTCGACCGTTACCGTGAAAGCCGTCATACTGGTTCGTTTATCTTCATTGACCGTTTAAGCAACGTCACTGTTGGTGCGGGCATGATTGAAGATGCAATCGAATGGACTGCACATACCAATCCTGTGACTGCTGAAGATCGTGCTGCACGTTTGGGTCAAAAACCAGCTGCGGTATCTGTATCTGCTAAAGCGCTTGAAAATGCTCAAGCACTTGAAAGCCTGTTAATTCAGCAAGGTGTGGTTGCGATTGCAAAAGTCGGTCTTTCAGCTGATCAAGTTGCGCTGGTTCGTGAAACTGGTGTGGTTGTGGTGACTGAGGTAACTGAAGGTACAGATGTGACTTTTGCTCAGGAATCTGCTGAAGAACTTGCTGAGAAAATTGTGGAACTGGTTCGTCTATAAGACTGGACTGGTTTTAGAGAAACCCGCTGTAAGGCGGGTTTTTTATTGCCTAAATTTGTTTGCATGAAAATCATTCGATTAGTCAAAATGTGATCTTTCAATTTATTAGTTACTAAATACAATTCTCCCTAGATGGGGGATTTATGAAAAAATTATTATTGCTGGCTGGCTTGTGTATGACTTTTGGAGTTGAAGCCAAACAGAGTAGCCAAAGCGTTGAAGCAATCAAGCAGAAGATTATTAAAGAATCAATTGAGAGTTATCCGGGTAATTGCCCATGTCCTTATAATACAGCGAGTAATGGTAGTCGTTGTGGTAAGCGTAGTGCTTATAACCGAGCGGGTGGATATGCGCCACTTTGTTATCCGGAGGATATAAGTGACCGGATGGTAAGGGAATATAAACGTTAAAATTCTAATGTGTGAGATTATCAATCATCCACATTTAAGCATTCATATAAGGCGGTAACAATACACATTGTGGGTTTTCCATTAATTTTTCAATATTGATCTTAACTAGGAATGAGCCTGTATATTGATGTTCTTCAAAAAACATTTTTTGTCGAATTTCTTTATCTTTAAATCTGACTTTTATCGCTTTGCTTAAGTATGGTAAGATATATCTTAATTAATTTTAAGATATATCTTTGCTATGTCTATAATTCCTAATTCTGTCCTAACAGAAGAACAAGAGAACTCTCCAAAAACTCGCAAACGTCTGTTTGAAGCAGGTGAAATGAAATTGCTGGTGCTGCATTTTATTGCCCAAGCACCCAAATTTAGCTACGACATTATTAAAGAAGTGGCTGCTTTAGTGGGTGGGAACTATAAGCCGAGCACCGGCACAATCTGTCCAACCATTAGTTATCTTGAAGAACAGCAATATACGCAAATGACTATGAGTGCTGATGAGCGCAAGCAGTATCACATTACTGACAAAGGTCAGGCACATCTCAAAGAACATCAGCAAACCTTACAAAAGGTACTAGACCGTTTTAATACGCGCAAACAAATTCAATTGAATGAACAATATGTCGATATTAAGCATGCGATGGAAAATTTAAAAACCTCACTGCGTTTAAAGATTCAACATAGCGAACTTAATGAAATCCAAATACATGAAATTGCAGAACAGATTGATCAAGCAGCCATAAATATCACACGTCTGTAATCCGATTCACGATTTAAAAATCAGGTAAAATGATGAAAAAAATAGTTCCCAAATTTCATGTCAAACATTTGAATTGGCTCATGCCTTTGATCCTTTCCGGCATTATGAGTGGTGCAATTTCCTGCTTTAACATGCTACTCAATAAGGGCTGGAGTGATCAGTTTATTTCATTATGGCTACATGCCTGGAGCATGTCATGGCTGATGGCATTTCCATTAATTTTGGTGATGCTGCCCTTAGTACGTCGTACCCTAATGAAATTCGTGGATGTGCCTAAAGGAAATCTTTAAATGAAAACACCCAATTCGTGAATTGGGTGTTTTGCTTATAAAACTATTATTGGATAGTGACAGTTACAGGTTCTGCATACAGGGTGTATGTATAGTTTGGAGCGATTGTATAGTCATAACGCGGCATAACATAAGCTGTGCCTTTCTCTGCAAATGTTACACTCTGACCATTTTGCGTATATTTAGCCGAGCCAGGCAGAACCAGCATATTTTTAAAGATATAAGAGGATTTACTGCCAACTTGTGTCTGAATCTCACCCGGAATTTCCAGAGCTTGACCTGCTGTAGCATTGAGCTGTTTTGGCGTATTCAGTTTTACCACAAAATTAGATGCATCATGTGCATAATCTGTGGTGAGACCATGCGTTCCTTGGACATACATGCGATTAAAATCATCTTTGTTTAAACGGAACGTCCACGGCCAGAAAGTGACTCCGCGCTGGGAGGCAGTACGCATTAAATTCGCACTCAAACCGCTAAAAGAAGGATTGAAAGTGGATGAATACTGTTGAGTCGCATCCAGAATTCGCCGTGTATTGACCAAATCGCTTTGTGCGGCTGGAGTACTGGTAAGGAAACCGGTTGATACACCTGGAAGCACATTCTTCATTTGTAAAATCTGGTCGCCATTAAAACTGATCACAATAGCTTGATCATAGGCATCATGTTTATCTAGCAGTGCTTTGATCTTCGGTACGATCTCGGGCTTGTAGCTTTTAATTTCAATAAAGTTGGTGACATGTGGGTACTTTTTCACCTCAGCCAGCACTTCATCCATGGTAGGAATCTGACGGTTATAGTTCAGTGTTCTGAGCTCACGTACTTCTGCCAGTGTCATATCCTCAATGTTGCGGTTGACACCAGTCGTGCGTAACACAGAGGTATCATGCATGAGAATGACATGATCATCTTTAGTCAGATACACGTCATATTCTACTGCATCAGCTCCTACAGTGATCGCTTTGAGGGTGCCCTCCAGTGTGTTTTCATCGTCTTGCGCCGGGATACCGCGATGTCCGGTAATCAGCGGCTTACGCAACAGGGTGTTGGGTGCCATGCGCTGCATAATTTCTTTATATAGGTCAGGATGGTTACTATAAATTCCATTAACACCTGTAGCTAGAATTTTTGCTGCGTCTAAGACCTGTGCACTGTCACTCTTGGCCCAAGGTGTAATCAATAAACGTTGTAGATGACTAACTGCTTCACGTGTTAGTAATTGTGGTGGCAAGATGACGATTTTGGATAGCGATACATTGGTATTGTGGGCGATGGTCACGATATCTTTGCTGTTATAACCCAGCCCGGTCTGCTTGGAATAATCCAGAGCTGTTCGGAGCATCGGTAAATCAATACGGGCCTGACGCAGTAAATCTACATTATCGGAAATGAGGGTGATATCAGCCAGATCATAATCTTCTGTCAATCCTTTCAGTGCCTGAACGGTTGCCGAATTTTGGATAGTGAGTAAAGGTAAAGTTCGACGCTGGGTATCTTTAAGATAATCAGTCAGGTGGCTTACTTTCTGATTGTTGCTTAGTAAATTAAGATCTGCATCAAGTTGATAAGCAACATGGGTAGCCGCGGTCGAGACCGGGCCATTAAGCGGTGCAGCCTGAGCTAAAGTCGGTGCCATTGAAACCGGGAGCTGCTGGTCAATAATATCAGTGACTTTATTGGATTCAGGCAAGGCATCGAGTTGTTCAGTGACTTTGAGGTGGCTTACTTTCATCAATAAGCCGGCACTAGATAAACCAATGCTGCCTTGAGCCAGGTTATAAGGCAAGGTGCTATCCAATACCAGTTGATCATCCAGATAATGCCGTACACGATTTCCATACACTACAACGCTGGCCTTATGAGTTTTCTGAAGGCCAATATCTTCGCTATGAGCAGATTTCTGTAGCACATTCCAACTATTGGTCGGCATGCGTAAAGATAGTTCCAGACCGCTAGCACTCGTAGTAGCAACCCGCATGGCAAACTGATAATAGGGGGTAAAAGACGGATCAGCGAACTGATCTGCGCCTCGGTAGATGATACTGCCCCAGCGGGCTTCATTGAGTGCTTCTTCAAATGAAAATTCCATATCGATACGGTAATTGCGTAATTGCTGGAATTTCTCTGGCAGATGCAGGGTTGTCATTTGTGTGCTATGAGCACGACCATCGATATACAAGTCGCCATTTTCAAGATATACCTGGCCCGCGTTATTTTTAGGTTGTATCCAGTCGCCAGGAAGAGCCGCCCATTTATTAAAATTCTCATCCAGTAGAACCTCTGGAATGGGAACTTCTTCATCAGGAATATTGGGCTCAGGAGCCGGCTGATCTGGCTGGGTTACCGGTGGCTGTGAGGAGCCTGAATTCTTGTCGTCATCATCAGAACATGCGGTGAGGCCCAAGGACAGCAAAATAGACAGGTAGAGATGAGCAGGTTTCATACTTTTAATATTCTCAAGTCATTTATATTTGAATTTGAGAAATTAAAAGCAGAACATGACATTTATATGGATTTGTCATAAATGAAAATAATTCTTACAGATTAAAATTTCTTTTTTTAAAGAATAAGGTGAGATCTCAATGCAATGCATTTTTCTTAATGATGGCCAGGTCTTCGACATAAGTCCGACTTGGCTTTAAAGCTGGAATTATCTATGTTCAAATAGGGTTAGGAAACAGTTAATACATGCGGAATGATCTATGTCACAAAAAACTATGCAACACGTCATCATTACAGAACCGGGTGGAGTGGATAAACTCGCTTATGAAACGGTTGTCATTCCTGAACCGAAGGCCGATGAGGTGCTGGTCAAGGTTCATGCCTTTGGAATTAACCGTCCGGATATTTTGCAGCGTCAGGGCTTGTACCCGATGCCAAAAGGGGTGACGCCTGTTCCAGGTCTGGAAGTAGCCGGTGAAGTGGTTGCAGTTGGAAGTGACGTAAATCAGTTTAAAGTCGGTGACAAGGTGTGTGGCCTGACCAATGGTGGGGGCTATGCAGAATATTGCGTCGTACCTGAAAGCCAAACTTTGAATATTCTTGAAAACGTAAGCTTTGTTCAGGCCGCTGCTATTCCTGAAACCTTCTTTACGGTGTGGGCAAATGTATTCCAGATGGGTAAAGCCAAGGCAGGAGAAACGGTGCTGGTGCATGGTGGAACCAGTGGGATTGGGACTACGGCACTCATGCTATGTAAATCACTGGGTATTAAAACCTTTGCCACAGCAGGTAGTGACGAAAAAATCCAGGCGATTTCACATCTGACCACAGGAATTAATTACAAAACTCAGGACTTTGAGCAGGTAATTAATGAAGCGACAGACAATGCTGGTGTAGATGTGATTCTGGATATGGTTGGTGCGCCCTATCTGGAGAAAAACCTGAATCTATTACGCCGTGATGGTCGTCTGGTGTATATCGCATTCTTGGGGGGAGCTAAGGCTAAGGAAGTGAAGCTGGGTCAGATTATGATGAAGCGCCTGACGATTACCGGTTCAACCATGCGTGCGCGTAACACAGCGGAAAAAGCTGAAATTGCACAAGGTCTGAAAACGCATGTAGCACCTTTATGGGCAAAAGGTGAATGTTTGCCAATGATTTATAAGACTTTCAAATTTAATGAGATTCAGGATGCACATGCAGCTATGGATACAGGCGAACATATCGGAAAAATTGTGGTAGAAGTGATCTAGTTCACATATTATTAAAATACTTAAAGGAGGGGGCTAATGGCTTCCCTCCCTTTTTTTGTGCAAAAAATGACAAGGTATGTCAGTTTTTAGCAATACAATAACAGCTGAAATTTATAGCATTTAAACTTGAAAGAAAACATACTTATTTATGTGAAAATTTTCCCAAAGTCTTTTTTATAAAAATATATAAATAACAAATATTTAGAATTTTTATTTGAGAGCTGTTTTATTAATTCCGACGAACGGTAGTTATGTTTTTGAACTTTAAGTAAAAAATGGTCAGGTTTTTGCAATCCTTATAGAGACTGTTTATCCAATAGTCACCTTGTTCTCCTTTATCCAAGAGAGTAATAGCGATGATGATTGCAAAAGGACCATTTAAACGGATCCATCAAACTCGAGCACTAACACAAGTGATTCAAGCCAGATTATTTAACCGGGTTACGACACAGCAGGCTAAAATTTTCTATTTGGCATTATTAAATCTTGAAAGTTATATGACCAAATTGTCTAAGCCTAAACGCAAACGTCGTTAAGCCGATTCAAGCTATCTTACCTTCGCAGAAGGCAAATCTATTTTATTGATTTCGGCTGTAAATAGATTTCACTAAATTTCAGGCATAAAAAAACCAGCTTTCGCTGGATTCTTTATTTGCACCATCTTCAGTAGTAGAAGAATGGTGCCCGAGGCCAGACTCGAACTGGCACGCTTTGTGGGCGGGGGATTTTAAATCCCCTGTGTCTACCGATTTCACCACTCGGGCTTTAACAAGATGGAGGCGGAGGTCGGAATCGAACCGGCGTCCACGGAGTTGCAGTCCGCTGCATGACCACTCTGCCACCCCGCCGCGTCTTATTGATGCGTATATTATCAAGCTCTGAAAAAAAAACAATAGTGTATTCATTCATATGCGCATAAAAGCAGCATATGGCGGAAAATATTAAGAATTATCATGTAGAATGTGCAAAATTGATTCATATCAACACTTGGGAGAAGTGCCGTGGCATTAGTTCTAGACGGTCGTGCATTGGCGAAGCAAATTGAAGCTGACTTGTTAACTCGCGTGGAAGCGCTGAAAGCAAAATCAGGTCGTACTCCAATTCTTGCGACTATTTTGGTAGGTGACGATGGTGCATCTGCAACTTATGTTCGTATGAAAGGCAATGCTTGCCGTCGTGTCGGTATGGATTCATTGAAAGTTGAGCTTCCAAAAGAAACCACAACTGAACAACTTCTTGCAGAAATTGAAAAACTCAATGCCAATCCAGATGTTCACGGTATTTTGTTACAACACCCAGTGCCTGCGCAAATTGATGAGCGTGCTTGTTTCGACGCAATCTCTCTTGAAAAAGACGTTGATGGCGTAACTTGCCTGGGTTATGGCCGTATGGCGATGGGTGAAGCGGCATATGGTTCTGCAACACCTGCTGGCATCATGACCATTCTGAAAGAAAACAACATTGAAATTGCAGGTAAACATGCTGTTGTTGTCGGCCGTTCTGCAATTCTGGGCAAACCAATGGCAGCGATGCTGCTTGAAGCGAATGCCACTGTGACGATTTGCCATTCACGTACTCAAAACCTGCCAGCATTTGTGAAACAAGCGGATATCATTGTTGGTGCGGTAGGTAAAGCTGAACTGATTCAAAAAGACTGGATCAAACCAGGTGCAGTAGTGGTTGATGCTGGCTTCCATCCACGTGATGGTGGTGGTGTAGGTGATATCCAGTTAGTTGGTATCGAAGAAATCGCTTCTGCTTACACGCCAGTTCCAGGTGGAGTAGGCCCTATGACCATTACCACTTTGATTCGTCAAACGGTTGAAGCTGCTGAGAAAGCTTTAGGTTAATTGAGATTAAAAGTAGTTGCGGTGGAGTCTTACCATTGTGACTACAGATTTAAGAAGCTCGATCGTTACTTTTGTTTCGGCAAAAGTAACCAAAACCATTTGTCATTCGCAGAACTCGTCTTATTCCTTCAGCGATGAATAAGTCGCAGAAACAGAGCGAATCAAATTTTAGGTGGCCTCGGACAGCTGCGAATGACATAGTCATGTATTCTGGTTAATTTATAAATTCCAATAAAAGATTTTTTGCACCAAGGCTTTTATATGAGCTGTACTTTCCAATTTCCTAAAGCTCCTGAGCATCTTCTACAAGCCTTGCATGATGTGATTCCACATTGTGAACTGCATGCACAGCAATTGCCGGATACACCTATTTCACTTTGGCTAATTCCGCCAGTATTTCCAACTGATAAGCTGGATGATGAAGTCATCCGTCGTATCTGGAATGATACGCCGTATTGGATCTTTTGCTGGGCATCTGGTCTTGCGATGGCGCAGTGGCTGCTGGCAGAACCACATCATGTAAAAGATAAAGTCGTGTTGGATTTTGGTGCAGGTTCAGGTGTCGTTGCAATTGCAGCAAAAATGGCAGGTGCTAAGCGTGTGATTTGCTGTGACATCGATCAAGTGAGTTTAGATGCATGTCATGCCAATGCTGAGTTGAATGGTGTTGAGCTTGAATACTTGAATGATCTGTATAAGGCAGAACAGGTGGATATCCTGTTAGCCGCCGACGTACTTTATGACCAATGCAACCGTTTCTTTCTGGATGAGTTTTTAAAATTTGCGCCTGAGGTGTGGGTTGCAGATAGTCGGGTAAAAAACTTTAGTCATCCCCAATACGAAAAACTGGATGAGCGTAGTGCTACGACTTGGCCGGATCTGGATGAATCTCCAGAATTCAGAAACGTCAGTTTCTATAAGACACTTTGAAGCGAAAAATAAAAAAGGGCATTAAGCCCTTTTTTCATATCTTAGAGATTATGAGCAGGTGAATTGAATCACGCGTAATGTGCTTGGGCGAGCATTCAGGGCATCACGTGCGCCTGGATTTTCAGTATTGTACAGGTCAGGCGTGTTGCTTAAGCTGATTTGAGTGCGACTATTGCCGAGCTGGCGACCATACTGTTCATCTGGTAATGCAGTATTACTAATTTCGTTGCTGCTGAGTACGCTTACATTCCAGTTTTTAGAAGTACCAAGTGCCTGTCTGCAAGCAGCCTGCAATTTTCCTTCATCCTGACTGGTACGACCAGAAAGTGTATAGCGCAATGTTGCAGTATTTGCACCTTGCTCAATGACTTCGTAACCAGATTGACCGTTATAAGGTTGAGGTGTGCTTTGGCAGGCAGTAAGCACCAAAGTGCCGAAACCCAAACCTAGTAGAAAAACTGTTTTTTTCATCATGATGATTTCCCATTTTTTATACAGCAAGTATGCCATAGCATTGAAAAGACAAAATGGCAGTAAACTTAAAAATCCAATAAAAAAGCTTTCTGAATGTTTCTACTCAGAAAGCTTAAACAGCTCAAGCATTAATTAGTCATCAGTAATCATGCTGTATTTTTTAGTGTCCTTCATGAAGATATAAGTCAGCAATATGCATAAATTCCCATAATACATTCGCCAATCGGCGCATTAAAAAAACTAAGGTAAAACAGCAACAGCTTTACGGTGTCATCACCTTTAGGGAAAAATTTCGAAGCAAAATATAAAGTAAAGGCTGCATAAACATACCAGTCGTGCATTCGACCAGGTTTCCTGTGAAACCACCGAGAATAGAGTTGACACATGTTCTATCGAAGTAAAGTTAAATAATTACAGTGTCTTATGCTGATATAGTTTTTAATTTTTTATAAAACTTTAATTTTAATAAAACAAGAGAGATAGTTATTGATAATTCAAAGCATTAAGTTATTTATTTTTATATTAAATTTTTGATTTTTTAAGATAATTTTTATTGATTAAATGTTGTTGAATAATTTAAGAGGTATTAGAGAAATCTAATAACTGCAAAAATTGGAAAAATGAAAGTACTTAAATTTAATGAATAACTATTAATAAAAAAGGCCGCTTATGCGACCTTTTTTAAATTAAACCAGCAATTATGCAGATTTAACAGCTTCCAGTAATTCAGCTTGACGTTTTTTCAACGCTTCTGGCATACGGTCACCTAGTTTTTCGAACAATTCAGTATGGCTTTCAAGTTCTTTGATCCATTGATCTTTATCTTGAGAAGTTACAAGGTTAAACTGCTCTTTAGAGAAGTCAGTGCCAGTCCAGTTCAACTGTTCATAAGTTGGAACACGGCCAATTGGAGTGTCAACAGCAGTTGCACGGCCTTCACAACGATCGATGATCCACTCAAGAACACGCATGTTTTGACCGAAACCAGGCCATACGAAGTTGCCTTCAGCATCACGACGGAACCAGTTCACGTTGTAGATACCTGGAAGCTTGTTACCAGCAGCAGCAGCTTTCTCGCCAACTTTCTCACCCATTTCTAACCAGTGAGTGAAGTAGTCAGCCATGTTGTAGCCAGCAAATGGAAGCATTGCGAATGGATCACGACGGACAACACCTTGTTGACCAACAGCAGCAGCAGTAGTTTCAGAGCCCATAGTTGCAGCTTTATAAACACCGTCTACCCAGTCAAATGCTTCTGAGATTAGAGGCACTGTGTCCGCACGGCGACCACCGAAAATGAACGCAGAAATTGGAACGCCTGCTGGATTTTCCCAGTCAGCGTCGATAGAAGGGCATTGACCCGCAGCAACGGTGAAGCGAGCATTCGGGTGAGCTGCTTTTTCTTCGCCAGTGTGTGGTTGACCTTTCCAGTTAGTCAGGTTTGCAGGCGCTTCTTTAGTCAGACCTTCCCACCATACTTCGCCGTTGTCAGTCACAGCAACGTTTGTATAGATTACGTCTTTATGAAGTGTTGCCATACAGTTCGGGTTAGTTTTGGTATTTGTACCAGGCGCTACACCGAAGAAACCAGCTTCAGGGTTAATTGCATATAGACGACCGTCTTCACCTGGTTTGATCCAGGCAATATCGTCACCTACAGTTTCAATCTTCCAGCCTTCGTAGCCCGCTGGTGGAATCAGCATCGCGAAGTTTGTTTTACCACACGCAGAAGGGAATGCCGCTGCGATGTAATGTTTTTCGCCTTGTGGATTCGTCACGCCAAGGATCAGCATGTGTTCAGCTAACCAACCTTGTTGACGACCCATGTAAGATGCAATACGTAAAGCTAGACATTTTTTACCTAGCAATGCGTTACCGCCGTAACCAGAACCGTAAGACCAGATTTCACGCGTTTCTGGATAATGTACGATCCATTTGTCTGGGTTACATGGCCAAGCAACGTCTTTTTGACCTTCTTCCAATGGTGCACCAACAGTGTGTACACATGGAACGAATTCGCCGTCAGTACCTAAAACGTCATAAACCGCTTTACCCATACGCGCCATTTTAGACATGCTAACAGCAACATAAGGAGAATCAGTCAGTTCGATACCGATGTGTGCAATATGAGAACCTAAAGGACCCATAGAGAAAGGAACAACGTACAAAGTACGACCTTTCATTGAACCGTCAAATAAGCCATTTAGGCGGGCACGCATTTCAGCTGGAGCTTCCCAGTTGTTTGTCGCGCCAGCGTCTTCTTTGTTTTCTGAACAGATATAAGTACGACCTTCAACACGAGCAACGTCAGAAGGATCAGAATTTGCAAGGTAAGAACCTGGATGAGTTTCCTGGTTAAGCGCTTGCATTGTGCCGTTAGCGATCATCAAGTCGATATAACGTTGATACTCTTCTGCGCTACCGTCACACCATTCAATTTTTGCTGGTTTTGTTAATTTAGCAATCTCTTCCACCCAAGCAATAAGCTTAGGGTGACGAACGAATTCTGGTGCGTTCACTTGGGTCATGGTGAGGCCTATCTCAAAAGTGTACAAAACTATGTACAAAGTATAGTCTGGGTGATGAAAACATCGCCCAGATGAAATATGAAAAAAAAGTGGCTGTATTAAAGCATAAAATGACAAAAAAAATAAGACCAAAGCAGGGTTAGAGTTAAATTGTCACATAATGCAATATTTTAAATAAGTATTTAAAAAACAGTAGTATATAAAATAAGATTGCAAAGCAATCTTGTATTTATTTTAATTATGGTTAATATTTTTAATAAATATAATTATAAAAAACATTTACTTATTATTTTTCTAGGAATGACTCTTATCATTGATTAAATAAATGAGGGTAATTTGAATTTTGCATAGTACTTAATGACATCTGTTTAGCATTTAGACAGTTTGCCAGAAAAATAATCAATGCTGATGATTTTCCGAACCATTATAAACGATATATATCTAATTTCTATCACATAAAAGGCTGTAGTTATAGAATGTTGGGGTTATTCCTATTTAAGATCATAATTGAACTCTGCTATATAGCTTCTTGTGGTTTTAAATTTTTGATTTTAAAAATAAAATTTATAGTTTCTGCTTTCTTAAAGCGCCTAAGAAAAACCACTTTAAGATTAGTTTTTAATTGGTTGGTAACTTACGATTAGTAGGTATTAAAAAGTCAACCTTGATCTTTTATGGCTTAGCTCTATGAAGCCAATAACAGTATTCTCCAGGTAAGTATCTTCAACGAATGTGGGCATAGAAATGATCATCCTGTACAAGGCTGAAGCACTTTATAAATAGTATTCATTATCTGGAAAAAACTATCTATATACCAGGTTCATGCCAAAAAAGATTTTTGTATAGAAGATGAATTCAAGGTGTTTGCATCGTTTATTTTAAATTATTTATCAGATAGGAAAGAGGAGTAGCGCTGTATCTACTGACTGTTCAAATATAAGCTCTATTTTGCTTCACCACGTTCTTAAAGAAGCTTATGGAAAGATGAAAAATTCTGAAAACTGAAGGCTATACTCTAATTTCAGACTGGCCTTGAAGAAAAAAGCAGCAAAAGTATATGCACATGATAAAAAAATAAAAAAAAATGAATTTTTTTTCAGTTTTACCCTTGAAGCGATTTATTCCATCTCCATAAAAGTGACATCTAAAAGTTTTGATGACGACCAGGGAATAACTAAGTCGTCATCAGTAATCAAAAAGACTTAGTCTGATGGAGTTAAAAATGAGCAACATTCGTCCATTACATGACCGCGTTGTTATTCGTCGTGTTGAAGAAGAAACTAAAACAGCTGGCGGTATTTTACTTCCAGGTTCTGCAGCAGAAAAACCAGCGCAAGGGGAAATTATTGCAGTTGGTAATGGTCAAATAACTGACAATGGCGTACGCGCGTTAGACGTTAAAGTTGGCGACAAAGTATTGTTCGGCACTTATGCAGGTACAACTGTAAAAGTAGACGGGGAAGAACTACTTATCATGAAAGAATCTGACATTTTAGCGGTTCTTGAAGGTTAATCTTCGCTAAAACAGTCTTACATATTCCATATCAGATTTTGTAAAGCTATTAAAAATACTCGGAGTCAAATATGTCAGCTAAAGACGTAAAATTTGGTGATTCAGCTCGTGCGAAAATGATCGCTGGTGTGAACATCCTTGCAGATGCTGTAAAAGTTACCCTTGGTCCTAAAGGCCGTAACGTTGTCATCGACCGTTCTTTCGGTGCACCACATATCACTAAAGATGGTGTAACTGTGGCGAAAGAAATTACTTTAAAAGACAAGTTCGAGAACATGGGTGCTCAACTTGTTCGCGAAGTATCTTCAAAAACCAATGACATTGCTGGTGACGGTACAACAACTGCGACTGTTCTTGCTCAAGCAATCTTAAATGAAGGTATCAAGTCAGTAACTGCGGGTATGAACCCAATGGATCTGAAACGTGGTATCGATATCGCAGTGAAAACTTTAGTTGCTGAAATCAAGGCGACTGCTCAGCCTGCTTCTGATTCTAAAGCAATTGAGCAAGTAGGTTCGATCTCTGCTAACTCTGACACTACTGTTGGTAAACTGATTGCGCAAGCAATGGAAAAAGTAGGTAAAGAGGGTGTGATCACTGTTGAAGAGGGTTCAGGCTTCGAAGATGCACTTGACGTTGTAGAGGGTATGCAGTTTGACCGTGGTTATATCTCTCCATACTTCGCAAACAAACAAGACACGCTAACTGCTGAACTTGAAAACCCATACATCCTATTGGTTGACAAGAAAATCAGTAACATCCGTGAATTGATCACTGTACTGGAAGCAGTTGCGAAAACTGGCAAACCACTTCTGATCATTGCTGAAGATGTTGAAGGCGAAGCGCTTGCAACTCTGGTTGTTAACAACATGCGCGGTATCATTAAAGTATGTGCTGTTAAAGCACCTGGCTTTGGTGACCGTCGTAAAGCAATGCTGCAAGACATCGCGATCCTGACTGGTGGTACTGTGATTTCTGAAGAAATCGGTATGCAGTTAGACCAAACGACTCTTGAACACCTGGGTACTGCGCACAAAGTAACAGTTTCTAAAGAAAACACAGTAATTGTGGATGGCGCTGGTAATGCAGCTCAGATCTCTGACCGTGTTCAACAGATCCGTGCACAAATCGAAGAATCTACTTCTGAATACGACAAAGAAAAACTTCAAGAACGCGTAGCTAAATTGGCTGGCGGTGTTGCTGTTATCAAAATCGGTGCTGCAACTGAAGTTGAAATGAAAGAGAAGAAAGACCGTGTAGACGATGCACTTCACGCAACTCGCGCAGCGGTTGAAGAAGGTGTTGTTGCGGGTGGTGGTGTTGCACTGGTACGTGCTGCAGCTGCACTTGACGGTGTGAAGGGTGCAAATGATGACCAGAACGTAGGTATCAGCATTCTTCGTCGTGCAATTGAAGCGCCACTTCGTCAAATCGTATCTAATGCTGGTGATGAGCCTTCAGTTGTGATCAATGCAGTGAAAAATGGCCAAGGTAACTTTGGTTACAACGCTGCGACAGGCGAATACGGTGACATGCTGGAAATGGGTATTCTAGATCCAGCAAAAGTAACACGTTCTGCGCTTGAGCATGCTGCTTCTGTTGCTGCATTAATGTTAACAACTGAATGTATGATCACTGATATCCCAGAAGACAAACCTGCTATGCCTGATATGGGCGGCATGGGTGGTATGGGCGGCATGATGTAATTCATCAACCGGTCATTGATCTAAAAAATCCCCGCATTTGCGGGGATTTTTTTCATTCAGGTTAGCTGAAAAATATTAATGTTTGATTAATCTGTAATTCAGATTACTGTTAATTTTCTCGCCAGTTTGAATATCTCGAGCTTCTAAGAAATTTTCACCGACAAAGAATTTACGATTTTCACCTTTTTCATCCAGCGTAATAATTGAAGTCATTTTAGGGTCAAAGCTAAAACTTCCTTTGGTTTTGGTTTCTGTGCTTTTGGTATCGGAAACATACTCTTCTTTCAACTCATAGGTTTTGTCAGGATGAAGTTCCAGCTCCACTTTAATGGCTTCACAATCCGCACATGGGAAAGTTCCTTCGTATTCGCCCGCCCAGTCAAGAGAAGTTTCTGCAGTATCGCCTGCAGGTAAGCTGCGTGATGTCGCTGGCGTATTCATCTGAGCAGAATTTTCTGAATCCATATTTTCATTGCTAGAGGGTTCTTGGGTTTTAGAACAGGCACTTAAACCTAGCGTGATTGTGGTCATTGCGACGATAAGGAGAGACTTTTTCATTTTTATGCCCGTTTTGCATTTGCTAATACTCAACATAAAAATTTAAAAATCATAAGGGTAGTACAACTTTGTAAATGATGTATTGATTAAGTGAAATAAATTAAGGGGAAACTAGAGACTTATAATTTAATTGAACTTTTATAAATGTTCATGAAATGAAACATGAGAACTTAAAAAATAAGAATAAAGCAGGAGTAAATCTGAGAGACAAAAAAGAAAGATGTCTTCTGCTTAATTGACTTCATATTGATCATTGATCAAAGGAGAGGGGTAATGTTAAGTGATAAAGAAAATGAGATTATTGAATTAATATATGATGCGGCATTACAGCCTAAGCTTTGGGGGCGAGTATTAGAAGAGATTGTCAGATTTACGCAGAGCACAACTGCGATCTATTCCTATCTTGACCAGTTAAATCCTGAACAAAATTTTGTGATTACCCATAATATCCCTGCAGAAGGACTGGAAAATTATCATAAAGAACATCTAGATGTAATTGATATGAAATTACATGGGGAAAAAATGAAAACCTTAGGGGTAGGCCGTTGTTATGCCTTAGACAGTTTGCCCTATGAGTCTATGCAAAATACTGATGCACAAAAGTTTTATAGGCTATGTTTAAAACCCTCTAATATACGCTATTTGAATGGGGTTTTATTGGAGCATGGTGCTTATAAGTGGGCAATGTTTGCAGTTCACCGTTCAGATCAATTAGAACGTTACAGTGAGCAAGACAGAAAAAATCTGGAAAGATTTGCCAAACATTTGAGCCGCTCTTTACAGATTTACAGACAAGTGATTGAGTTGAAAAATGAAAATAGTAAAAATTTTCAAATTTTGGAAAAGTTAAAAGTAGGCGTCATTTTGCTGGATGAAAAAATGGAATTACGTTTTAGTAATCAGTATGCTCAAAATATTTTAAATCAAACCACTTTGATGTGGGTCGATCAAAAACAACGTATTAAGACGCTGGCTCAGTATCAATCTCTATTAGAGCAACTTGTTTTAAGTGTCTTAAATAAAAATTCTGGAGTTCCGATAAGCCATGAAAAAGGAGGAGTACTTTGTATTAAAAATACTGTGGAGCATCCTTTAATGCTAACTGTTGTTCCTTTAAATTACGTACCAGATTTTGAATTTATAAAGATTAATAAGGCTGTTTCCATTTTTATCAGTCAATTAAATTCTAAATATGTACTTTCAAACAAAGTCATGAAAGAAGTGTATAGCTTATCACCTCGTGAAATTGAAATATGTGAACTGTTTTTAAATGGTTGTGATTTAGAGGGGATTACCCAGTTTTGTAATATTACAATGAACTCATTAAGAACGTATTTAAAAACTATTTTTTCTAAAACTAAATGTACTTCTCAGGTTGAATTATTGCGTTTATTAATGAGTTTAACCTTAAATTTTGAACATATTGAGTGACTTAATCCAATATTAATACTGGATTAAGTCATTTTAGAAGATTAATTAATTTTCTTCAGAGTAAATGTGCCTTCATCTGGAATTGTGAAAGAGAATGAACCATCTTGGAAAGTAAGAGATAGACCTTGTTCTGTCGCACCATTATCAGACAGACCTGCACAACCATTGGTATCGACGATAATATTATCGATATGGAGTATATTATTTTCTATCGTATAATTACCAAACTCTATACCTGGATCACCACATTTGTCATATTCGGTTTCTGCCAGTTCATCACCAACTGGATCCAGCATAAAATAAGTATTATTGGCATTAAATACAAAGATAGGTCCTGCAGCAGCTTCCCATACGCCAATGATTCCAGAAGTATTATTGGATACTCTGCTAAAAGTTGCGCCTTCTGCTGCATTATCTGCTTCTTCAATTCTGAGCTGTTTACCATTAAATTGCAGTGACATTGTACGTGGCTGATATGGGTCATGTAGCCCCCAATCATCATTTGTATCAAGAGAAGTCTCTACAGTAAATTTACCTGTTACAGGATCTAGATTGATGCTCCCTACTTCAATGCCGTTACCTTCATTTTCAGGTTCATTTAGAACTGCTTCTCCCATGGTATAACGACCATCTTCTTCAATAACGAGTGCGATTTCTGATTCATCGGTACCATTACTCTGAACGTACCAGATTCCGGCTATGTCTTTTAATAGTGACTTTTTAAAATTCTCTTTCGCTTGCTCAGGAGTAACGACTACTGAATTTTCTAATCCTGGAACCGCGCTTAATTCACTTTCTAGAATCTCGATAAATTCATCAGTAGGTAGAGTAAAGTCAATTTCTGTAGAGGAGAGAGAAGAAAGGTTTTCTGGAAGTTCAATTCCATTATCATGATTGCCGTCTATATCCAGTGACTGTAAGAAGATGAGAAGATTAGTTCGAATATCCGGATTATTTGTCAATTCTAATGGTGTTATACGTTCTGCACCCAGTACAGTTCCAATTTCAATGTCACCGATTTTAAAAGTGATTTCATCTCCTTCCTGATATTCGAATTCTCCATCTGCGTTAGTGTACCTAGTCTCCCCATTGATGGTATAGCTTGCTCTCGCGATAGGACCATCAGTCAATATACCAGTTTTGCTAGATGGTGAATTAGGCTGAGAAGAGGAGGAATCATTATCTGAACCTCCACAAGCAGTTAAGAAAGCACAAACTGTAAATGCCAGTAAAGTTTTTTTCATTTCGTGTCCCTCAGTGTTGTTGTATTGTTAGTATACGACTCACTTTAAGAGAGGAAATATCCCCATTTGAGGAGGGTATTTATGAAAAAATATAGGATTTAATAAATAATAAGAATTTTATTTATCTTTTGACTATTAAAGTTTAATTCTCTTATGCCTATTAAAATTTTATCTTTTTAAAGTATAGGTAGTAAATATATATTCTTTAGGAATTAAATACTTAATATTTTGTTTTATGAGTTAAATTATGGCTTTCAAATGTATGTATTTTAAAATAATTATAATTTTTTATTATAAATCTATTAAATTTATATATTGTTTAGATTGTGAACTAATCTGAAATCTAATTTTAAAATATTATAGATTGAGTGAAATTCACTATATGCGTGTGATAAGGAAAATGAATTGCTAAGATAATAAAAATACTGATCGTATTAGATAACCAGTGCCTTCAAAGGCTTAAAAATAATAATGAGGGCAATGATGGATTTGAATAAAGAAAATAACATTATTGCACAGATATATGATGCAGCACTTGATCCTCTGTTATGGACTCAGGTCATGCATGAGCTAGTGGAATACACACAAAGTAAGACAGCCATCTTTACTGCGATGGATCAGCTCAACCCAGCTTACAACTTTGTCCATACCTATAATATTCCTTATGAAGGTCTAGCAGCTTATCGGGATGAACGTATTCAAGTCATTGATATGCAGCTGCACTTGCCGCTATGGAATGAGATTGCAGTGGGAGAGGCTTTACAGATCAATTGTCAGCATTATCCCTCCATGAAAGGCTCGGAAGAGCATGTCTTTTATGAAAAATGTTTAAAGCCTACCGGTATTTTACATCTTGCAGGTGTATTGCTGGATCGCGGTGATTTTAGTTGGGCGGTACTGGGAATTCACCGGGCACCTGAGGCCATCCCTTATGGTAAAGAGCAACTGGATTTTCTGGAGCGTATCAGTATTCATTTAAGGCGAGCGCTACAGATTTATCGTCAGTTCAGTTTAGTTATTCAGGATAAGTACAATGCTTATCAGGCCATGAATGCTCTAAAGGTCGGGATTGTATTATTACTTGAGAATTTCGAGATACAGTTTGCCAATATTGAAGCAAAAAAGATGCTGAAGCAGAATCAGGAAATTGAAATAGATCAGTACAATCATCTGAAGCTTAATAGAGCCTATCATCTGCAATTAGAACAACTTATCAGAGGGTCTTTACAGCAGGGGAGTGGGGGAATAAGTAAAATCGGTGGAGTAATGGCTGTAGAGGATGCAACAGGTCATTGCATCATGCTGACGATCGTACCTTGGTCGAAACAGACAATGACACCTATTGAAGAATCGAGACGATATCAAGTTGCAATATTTTTGACGGATCGAAATCAATATCACATCTTGTCACAAAGCTATTTAAGGCAGCATTATCAGTTGACATGTCGGGAGATCGCATTATGTGAGTACCTGATCAATGGTTATAAACCTGAAGAGATTGCTGAACAGATGCAACTCAGTATTCAAACCATTAGAACTTATATGAAAAAGATTTATGAAAAGCTAGAAGTGAATAGCCAGATTGAGCTGATACATAAGTTAATGAACTGTACGTTACAGTTTCAGCATATTGCATAAAAAGCCAGGTTAATTACCTGGCTTTTTAAAGTTATACCAAGAGATATTACGTTGTTGGCTGTGGCTGTGGCTGTGGCTGTGGCTGTGGACCAGGAGCAGGTTCTGGATCACGCTGGAAATCAGCCCGAGTGAAAGTGACAGCAGGTTCACCTGTTGGAGTTAATGTCATGGTAGTTGCATTAACTGTATAGGCTCCAAGAACGAATGGAGAGGTTTGACCATCATATAGACCACAACTTTCATTTGTATCGAACAAGTTATCGGTGACTGTGAGGGTGTTGTTCGAAGTAGTGTATTGACCATATTCAATACCCTCTGGGCCACAATCCTCTCCTCCTGTAGTATCAATCAGGAAGTAGTAGCCGTCGTTCAAGAATACCAGTACATGAGTATCATCCAGCTCCCACGTACCTACGAGGCCATTGGTTGAATTTTCTACTCGTGTAAGGGTAGAGGTATCATCTTCATCCAAACCAGTTTCAGTAAGAACTAAGTTTGTACCGTCAAAAGTTAGGGTATAACCTTCGTCACCTTCTGAATCTGAAAGCCCCCATGATCCATTGGTGTCACCATTTTCATCAATCACAGGTGTGATAACACCACCTTTCCAGTTCCACTGAAGATTCCCAAGTTCATAACCTGGTTCTCCATCATCATCTGCATTATCAGCTTCGCCCAGTTTGTAACTACCATCGGTATAAACCACTAGAATGACTTTGTCCGATTTATCTGCAGAGCCTAATTGCCATGTGCCAGCAATATCTTTATAGAAAGCTTCTTGAATATTAGCTGCAGCTTCATCAGGAGTAACTGGAGTTACGTCGCTAAGCTGTAATTGGTCTTGAATAAGGGTTGTTATACTGTTATCAGAATCCTCTAGTGCTGTCTCGAATGTAGTTGCAGGGGTGAAAGCTGTGTTAATTCGATTAATGACATCTTGAGTAATTTGAATACCATTATCATGAGCATTGTAATCTGCGGGAGCACCTGTTGGCGGTGTAATATAATCTGCATCAATCGATTGCAGGAAGATTGTTAATGCTTCTTCTAATTCTTCATCTTCATTTCCAGGGATGTCCGGATCATTCTCATAAAGATCTGTCGGAGTAATCCGTGCTTGAGCTGGAACTCCATCCTGTTCACCTAGCTGAAGGTTTCCGATAAAGAATCTAATTGTATCACCTGTATTATAATTAAATTTACCTTCCGCATTGGTAGAGCCTTTTACACCACTTGATGTTTCATAGCGGACGTTTTCAATTGGGCCATCAGTCAAGATACCTTGCTGTGTTCCAGGTGGGTTGCCACCATTTCCTGGTGAGTGATGGTCATCGTCATCATCATTACATGCGGTTAATGCAAGGGTGGAAAGCATTACTGCGAGTATAGTTTTTTTCATCATTGACCCCATGGGTGGTTTATAATTGTCCACCTGAGTCTAGGGAAGCCAATGATTAAGGAATATCCCAATATTGGGAGGTTAATTGTATAAAAAGTGCATCAAATAATGTATTTACAATCGATTACAAAGCGAATTAAACTCTAATATTGGTACACTATCACATAATTTTTTATTTATTTTGCGATTGAACTGTGTTTAAGAATTTAGCTGAAAAAGCACTTAAATTGATGGGCTGGGAAACAGACAATCACTGGCCTGAAAACCTGAGCCAATGTGTCATGATTGCTGCGCCGCATACCAGTAATTGGGATGCATTATATGCACGGCTAGCGTTGAAGGCATTAGGTGTCAATGTGCGTATTACCATTAAAGACAGCTACATGCAGTTCCCATTGGGTCCTTTTGTACGTGCGATGGGTGGAATTGGAATTGATCGCCGTCCCAAGCAGGCAGGTGAGTCGCGTCCAAGTATGGTTCAGGTGATGACAGACCTGTTTAAGCAGCATCCAGAACTGGTCATGTTGGTTACACCTGAAGGAACACGTGCCCGTCAGGAGCGATGGAAAACCGGTTTTTATTATGTTGCGGTAAATGCTGGCGTCCCGATTGCACTGGCTTATATGGATTATGAACAGAAGAAGGCGGGTGTAGGAAAAATCATTCATCCCACAGGAAATTTTGAGGAAGATATGGCTGAGATCATGGATTTCTATGCGGGCATCCAGGCCAAATTTCCTGAAGAATTTAGTGTAGATCAACGATATTACAAAGCGAGTTAAAATGAAAAAACAGGAGAATACTCCTGTTTTTTTAGCATTAAGATTTTATTTCATATTGCCTTAAAGATCAGAATGATTCTTTGGCTGGAATGCCCCCCAGATTTTGACAGGCTGATTTGTATAGTTCATATTGCTGATTCACGATTTCAGAGAGCGGGATTTCAAAAGATTCCTCGCCATTTTTATACTGTTCTATATAAGCCTCTGCTTTGCTTTTTGAGCTATACAGAGAATGCTCATAATATTGAGTCACACTATTATGCTGCATTTGTGAAGGTTCAATACCCTTACAATGGAAGAGTCTTAAAATGTGTTCGGCTTTTTGGGCATCATGTGACATACAAGCTGTCAGTAGCAGAGTCAGGCTCAATACTGCTAAGGCTTTCATAGGGAGAAGTCAAACGGTTTTGAAAGGTCTCGATATTTTAAAAGGTATTTCGAGTTTCAAAACCGTTTTTTTTGAACAGTTGGTTAAAATATGAGGCATCGTACAATCGGAGTCAGTATTGAACGATTCTATGATCATGTATCAAGGTTGATTAACCTTTGACTAAGCCTCCATCTACAATCAGGTTTTGACCTGTGACAGCGCGTGAATAAGGAGACAGGAACATCAGGATTGCCGACGCGAATTCTTCAGGGGTAATGACACGACGTAATGGCGTTGACTGAGCAATCAGATCAAACACAAAATCAGGTGTGGCTTTGCTGGCATCTGTGGTCTGTAATAGCCCGCCTGAAAGCATATTCACATTAATCCCATATTGACCAAGATCCTGCGCAGTAGTACGGGTAAATGCCAGTAGCGCGGCTTTAGCAGTCGTATAGTCATGATAAGGCACCACCGGATTTTGAACCAGATTGGTACCGATATTCACAATCCGGCCAAAATGTGCCTGTTTCATATCTTCTAGCGCCGCCTGAGTCGTATTGAGGCAAGCCTGAACAGCACCACTGAATTGATGCGACATCATCTCCCAAGACAAATCTTCTACCTTGGGACGATTATCACCAAACAGGGCTTTGACCTGATCTACTTGAGTAACGTCTGCCTGATAGGTAAATACCTGATCGGGATACTGCTTCTGTAAAGCTTCAGCCTGCGTTTTACTACTAAGATAGTTCACCACTATACGTGCACCTTTTTCAATCAGAAGCTGGCTAATTGCCAGGCCAAGTCCACGTGCACCGCCAGTCACAAGCACAATTTGATCACGAATTTGCATAGCTCATTTCTACAGAAAAATCATTCAAGTTACCTTAGCAGTAAACTGGCTGAAAGCAAAGTAGGACAAGGCTTTGGCCTTTTTGGAACAGTTTAATGGATCAACTCTTTAAGCAGCAGGAAACATCCTGAACTGAAAAGTAGTCCAAGAACAATTTGCTTAAAGTGCAGTTCTGAAATGCGATGGAATAGGCGCGCACCCAAAATAGCGGGAATACTGACTGCAAGAATCAGTACAGCCATATAGGGCAAGTGACTCTGATTTAAATTGCCCTGATATAGATAGGCTGCCAAGGTAAACATCTGAATGGCGAAATTAAAATGACGTAAAATATAGCGCTGCTGATCTTTGGGGAGCTGTTTGAGCATTAACCAGGCAGAAGGTACGGAACCGCAAAACCCTCCCAAGCCACCTAAAATGCCACCTACCAAACCGATACTGGCATCTGCAGTTTTGCCTGAATGTTGAATCAGTCGGATCTGAGGATTCAACAACATGAGTGGACACCAGATAACGAGGAACATACCCAGTAAGATACGGAAAGTATGTGCCTCAATGATATTCAGTAACCAGGTGCCGAGCGGGACGCCGATCAGTCCGGCAATTAAATACGGTAAATAAAGTGCTTTATACAAATGAACATGCTTTTGTTCATTCGATAATGAAATGACATGGCTCCAAATCGAAGCAAACACAAGGAGGGGGGCAGCAACTTGAGGATTGAGTACCCATACCCAAAATGACATGGCAATTAAAGCGAAGGCAAAACCGGTAAGACCTTGTACAAATCCTGCGATCATTGCGCCTAAAATAAATAACAGCCAAGTCATTCTGATCAGTCAATAAATAAAGCCAGCAGTATTCAAAAGATTGCTGAAAAAGCCAAGCTAATATTTAGCTGTATTTGTGCACAGCTTAGTCGAAGTTCAGATAAATAATTTATTTGAAGATAGTTGAATTGTTTTAATGGTGAATAAAAGCAAACAAATCGGTACAGGATACCAACAATGGCTGCGTGCACTCTCCATGAAATCGCTTGATACTGGCAGAGTGCAGAAAGGAAGAGGTGATGAAAATGAAAAAAATGATATTACTGTCATCTGTGCTGGCAGTGGCTTTAACCGGTTGTATGGTCGATCCTTGGGATGATGATTATCGTGGCCATCGAGACCGTAATGGACATTATGACCGTAACCATGGTGACCGGGACTGGAAAGATAGAGATCATCGTGATTGGAAACGTGATCGGGAAGACCGTGACTGGCGTGATCGCCGTTAAGAGATCAGCTATTTATAACTTACATTTCACAAAAAAGGATTCCATACAGGAATCCTTTTTTAATATTTATTGTGCAAATATTCATTTACTTTTTCTGATATAAGCCTGCACGTACTGTCCCAGCCTTGGTATTTTTAATCAGTTGCCAAGAAGAGGGAAGCTGCAACGTATTTAAATCCCGATCTGCTTCGACATAAATCAGGCCTTCAGGCTTGATTAGCGGATCAGCAAGTTCAGCCAGAGAAGTCCATAAGTCCAAGCTGTAAGGCGGGTCTAAAAAGACCAGATCAAATTGATCTTTCAATGTTTGCAAAGCCTGCTGCGCCGTGGTTACTTTCAGTTGTGCACGTGCTTTGGTGACTTGAAGCAGCTCCAGATTCTGGCTCAGAAATTGTGCCTGAGTACGATCCGGTTCAATCATCACCACACTGGTTGCACCGCGGGAAAGTGCTTCAAAGGACAAAGCACCAGAACCGGCACAGATATCCAGCACCTTGGCATTCTGTACATCCCACATCAGCCAGTTAAACAGGGTTTCACGGACACGGTCCGGGGTGGGACGTAAACCGTCAATACTGGCAAAGGCAAGCTGACGGCGTTTCCAGTCACCACCAATAATTCGTAGCTGATTTTTCATATATTAATCTCCTTCTACAGCTGGTGCAGAGTTTGCAGATGAGCTCGAACGAGATGTATTCGATGTTGCGTTTGAGGAAGTTTGTGGTGCATCCGTGCTGTTAGGTGTTGCCGCAGCATCAGGGCTAAGCATACTTGCACCACTTGGTAGCTCGCCAGGTTTAATACCGGCGGTCATCAGTCCCCCACTTAATTGATGATTGAGTGGGCGTACCGGATTCTTATCTTTATGCAGTAACCAGTAATCAAAAATAGGGCGGGCGAGTGCAGTGGCTGCACTACCGCCGCGGCCATTCTCCAGAATTACTGCAATGGCAATTTCAGGCTTTTCTGCAGGAGCAAAACCGACAAACAGACCATGGTCAAGCTGGCGATCAGTCAGCAGGGCTTCATTGTAACGTTTACCCTGGGCAATACTTTTTACCTGTGCTGTGCCAGTTTTACCGGCAATACTATATTGTAGGCCGCCTTTAATACCGCGACCCGTACCCGACTGAATCACATCAACCATGGCATCGCGCATTTTGAACCAATCTTCTTCTTTACCATTAAAATCGATCTTGCCATGGGTGCCATTATGGACTTTAAATGCTTTGGCGCCACGGCTTTCACGCAAGACATGCGGTACGACTTTATTGCCATGATTGGCAGTAATTGCTGTTGCCATCGCTAACTGCAATGGCGTTGCTGTAAAGGCACCCTGACCAATACTCACCGAAATCGTTTCACCACGTGACCATTTAGAATTGCGGGTACGCATTTTCCATTCAGGACTTGGGTATAGACCAGAGCTTTCACTTGGTAAATCTACCCCCGTTTTTTCACCAAAACCAAACTGACGCATCCAGTCATTCATCTGTTCAATACCCATACGATAGGACATGACATAGAAATAGGTATCGCAGGAAACCACCTGGGCTTTATGCAGATTTACAGTACCATGACCAGTTTTCTTGTGGTCGCGGAAACGGTGACTATCACCCGGTAAAGTAAAATAGCCGGGATCGGAAATCGCTGTATCCCAATCGACCAGGCCATAATGAAGGCCACCCAGGCCAAACATCGGTTTAATGGTCGAACCTGGAGGATAAGTTCCTTGCACCGCCCGGTTATACAACGGCTGATCAAGGTTATCACGTAAGTAAGAATAATCTTTGGTGCTGATTCCGGTTACAAACAGGTTCGGGTTGAAACTTGGGCTAGAAACCAGTGCTAAAATTTCCCCTGTACCTGGATCCATGGCAACAATAGCGCCACGACGTCCCGCCAGTTGCTCGGAAGCAACCATTTGCAGGCCATAATCTAAAGATAAAAACAGGTCATTCCCGCGTACTGGATCCTTACGTCCGAGATGACGCAACACATTACCATGTGCATCTGCTTCGACTGATTCATTTCCTGGAACACCGTGCAGCAGCTCTTCATAGGATTTTTCGACCCCGATTTTCCCGATCAGGTTGGTACCCGCGTAAAGGTCCTTATCAATACTTTTTAATTCTTTGTCGTTAATACGGCCCACGTAACCAATCACATGTGCAAACAGTTCACCATGTGGATAGTAACGGGTCATCTGGGTATCAATTTTTACCCCTGGGAACAGGTGCTTAATTTCACTAAAGCGGGCAATATCGGTTTCGGTCAGATTCAGTTTGATAGAAACACGTTCTGTTTTTTTTGCAGTTTTAATCCGGCTATTAAATCGCTCGATATCTTCTTCGTTCAGTTCCAGAATCGGGATCAGGCGCCTAATCGTATCATCAATATCCTCAACATCGGCACGACTTAAGGTTGCGGTAAATACCGGATAGTTATCTGCCAAAAGGACGCCGTTACGGTCATAGATATAGCCACGTGCAGGCGCAAGTGGTTGCAGGCGGATACGGTTCTGGTCAGAAGCAGTGTTGAACTCATCGAAGCTGACAATCTGCAAATAGGCATAGCGGCTGATTAGTAGCAGCATGCAGATGATGACCAAGCCAATCGAGAAAAACACACGATTGCGATAAATGCGTTTTTCTTGCTGTACATTTTTTAATGGAAAATGCTGCTTCATACGAGATCGACTTAGACCTGAACACGGATAGGAATGAAAGTGCGTTATTCTAACCCAACTGACCTGGTTTGGATATTGAAATACGAGTGGGCTACCCATCTGCTAAACGTTGACTTTGCAGACATTAAAATTGTCTGCAGTTGTATACAACTGTGTTGATAATTCTGCTAAAGTCCAAATTGAATAAAAAAAGAACGATACCTTAAAACTATAATGAATCAAGGATATTGGTGAAAAGGAATGAATAAATTATACCCTTTGCTGGCATTTGCTTTCATCGCAAATACGGCTTATGCAGATGATTCTACGTATAGATCTGAAGCAAAACTGAGCGATAGTCAGGCAAGTACCTGGAATGTGGGGGCAGGATTTACCCGGAATATGATTCATCTGAATACTGAGTGGGTGAATCCGTATGGAATCACATATGTCAAAGGTGGTGTTTTTCTGGACGATGACAAGCCATTTGGTGCACAAGTTGGCTTTCGGTACCCGGCACACCTCACAGGAAAAGATAAAAATGGGTATTATGTCGGGGCTTATGCCGGACATATCCAGAGTAAGAAAGTAGATGGAGAATATGAAGCACGTCTGGGTGGGGGCGTAGATTTATCCTATGTCATGCTGAGTTCAGAACGAATCAGTACCTTCAGTGTTGGAATCGGTACTGGTGAGGAAATGAAAAGCCGAAGTGGACATGTTGTGGCCGAAATCGAACCTCAACTACAATTTTCCTATACTTTAAGTATCGGTTTATAGAGAAAATATTCGACTTGATAAGAAAATTGTATTCTGTGAACAAAGAATTAAATATGGAAGTTATACATGCTTGAGTACGTTAACGAGTTGTGGCAAGCCTTTCTGATGCGTCCAGATTTCTGGGCTGTGCTCAGTATCATTCCTGTCACTGCATTCGTTACCTGGGCACACGTATGGATGGCCCTGAAAATGGTGTTCTATCCAATCACGTTCTGGGGATTCCACATTGGTCCATTGCCTGTCGGCTGGCAGGGCATTGTGCCACGCAAAGCAGGAAGAATTTCAGGAATTATCACAGACAATACCTTGTCTAAACTGGGATCGATCCAGGAATTTCTACAGGCGATGGACCCGGATGATATGGCACGCATCATCGGTGAACAGGTCGGTTTCGAACTTGAACATCTGATTGATGAGGTCATGATCGACCGTAATGCAGTTTTGTGGGAAAACTTGCCGTATTCTATCAAGCGCCGTATTTATTCCCAGGCACACAAACAGTTGCCGGATGTGTTGCGCGAATTAGTGACTGAGCTGACCATGAACGTCGAGTCACTTGTGGATATGCGTGACATGGTGGTCAGTCAAATGGAGGGTGACCGCCGTCTGATGGTACGCATGTTCCTAAAGGTTGGACAGAAAGAGATTAACTTTATCTGGCATATCAGTGCTTTAATTGGTATGTTCTTTGGTCTGTTCCAGATGATCGTATGGTTCGTGGTGCCTTGGCACTGGACCGTACCATTCTGGGCAGCAATTTGGGGTTTCCTGACCAACTGGATCGCCATCTGGATGGTCTTCAATCCAATAGAACCACACTATGTGAAATACCCGCAGTTCTTCGCTCGCACGCAGAGCCGCAAGTTTCCATGGATCAAACCGGTTATTCCACGTATCGGCACCTATAACATACAAGGTGCTTTTATGAAACGTCAGGAAGAAGTCTCTGACGTCTTCGCAAGTGTAGTGACAGAAGATCTGATTACGTTAAAATCGATCATGACAGAAATGATGTATGGTGGTAAGAAAGAAAAAACCCGCCGGATCGTCAAGCGTCACATTAACGAAATCATGGAAACTCCATTGGTTCGCACCTCTTTACAGCTATCCTTGGGGCCAAGAGAGTATGCAAAACTCAAGACAGACTTGATCGATCGCTCAATTGAAATTACGATGGTGCCTGTATGCGACCCTGCGTTTAATGCGAGCCGTGCACAGAAAATCTATCAAATGTTTAGAGACCGCATACGCGAGTTAACACCGAAGGAGTTTCAGAATCTTTTACGACCTGCGTTTCAGGAAGATGAGTGGATTCTGATTGTATTGGGTGGAGTAACCGGCTTTGTCGCGGGTTTAATCCATTTGTTTGTGGCTTTCTTATAACGAGACGCTGAAATGCTGGATACCTTTGGGGATGTCCAGACATTTGGTGTCCTATACATTGTTAAAAAATGAGGATGTTTATATATGCGCATTATCTTACTCGGACCACCTGGAGCAGGTAAAGGTACACAAGCTCAGTTGATCTGTAAGCGCTACAATATCCCACAAATTTCAACCGGTGATATGCTCCGTGCTGCAATTCGTGAAGGAACTGAATTAGGTTTAAAAGCTAAAAGCGTCATGGACAATGGCGGTTTGGTTTCTGATGAGTTGATCATCGGTCTGGTTAAAGAACGTATTGCACAGCCTGACTGTGTAAATGGCTGCATCTTTGATGGCTTCCCGCGTACTATTCCACAAGCTGAAGCACTTGAAAACGAAGGCATCAACATCGATCACGTGATTGAAATTGATGTACCGGACGAAGAAATCGTGCAACGTCTTTCTGGCCGCCGTCAGCACCCGGCTTCTGGTCGTGTTTACCACATTGTTTACAACCCACCAAAAGTGGAAGGTAAAGATGATGAAACTGGTGAAGATCTGGTTCAACGCCCTGATGACCAGGAAGAAACTATTCGTAAGCGTTTAGGTTCTTACCATACTGAAACTGAACAGCTGGTTGGCTTCTATCAAGGCCGTGCTGCATCAGGTGAAAATGCACCGACTTATGACAAATTGAACGGTCTACGTCCAATTGAACAAGTTCAAGCGGATCTGTTCGCGATTCTGGATCAGTCAAAATAATCATTTCACGATAATTTTGACATTCAGGGAGCCCTAAGTCATATTAGGGCTCTTTTTATTTCTGCGTCTTTAAAGGAATTACGACTGTGAAAATTGGTTTGTTATTACTCATGGTGGTGTTCTTGGTTGTTCTAGCAGGCCTTCTGGTCATGAGCTACCGAATGCTAAACAAAGTGCAGAAACAGGAAAAAATCGAAAATAGAGGTAAAACCCCAGAGCGACAATTGCACCCGAAATTACAGGCTGAATTAGAGCAGCGCAAGAAAATGCAGCAGCAGTTAGAGGAAAAGCAAAAATAAGCATTCTTATCTGCTGAACGAGACAAAAAAAGCTGAACCAGAGTTCAGCTTTTTTATTTAAGGGATCAGTCAATATTTTTAACTGCAATTGGTTTGAGTGCGCCAAAGTCGAAACGGTCCGGCCAGTTACAGACATCAGCGACCACACATTCATGACATTTTGGTTTGCGTGCAATACAGTAATAACGCCCATGCAAAATTAACCAATGATGCGAATCAATAATAAATTCTTTGGGAATCACCTTAACCAGACGATGTTCAACCTCAAGCACATTTTTACCCACAGCCAAGCCAGTCCGGTTACCCACCCGGAAAATATGGGTATCGACCGCCATTGTCGGTTGGCCAAAGGCAGTATTCAGTACCACATTTGCAGTTTTACGACCTACGCCCGGTAAAGCTTCCAGATCAGCACGATTATCCGGTACCACGCTGTTATGTTTCTTGATCAGCATCTCACAGGCTTTAATCACGTTTTCTGCCTTGGAGTTATAAAGCCCGATGGTTTTGATATATTCCTTCAGCCCATCCACGCCAAGGGCATAAATCGCTTCTGGCGTATTTGCAACAGGAAATAGCTTGTCAGTCGCCTTGTTGACGCTGACATCAGTTGCTTGTGCCGAGAGTGTCACTGCGACCAGTAATTCGAAAGGATTAGAATAATTCAGTTCAGTTTTTGGATTCGGACGTTGTTCACGTAAGCGTTCAAAAAAAGTCTGAATCTGTTTTCTGGTCATGTTCTTTACAGGTTTTCCGCTCATGCTTGTCATCATCTTATCCCTGTAAATCCTGTAATTGCTGCATTAGTTCGGCAAGCTGGGTACGTTTACTCGCATCTTCGCGGACAGACAGCTGTTTCTCAAGTTTCTTGATCTGGGTACGCAGTTTGGCCAGCTCAATCGTAGTTTTGGCGTCTTGAATCAATCCATCCTCATTTGGCTTTTCCACCACTTCAATCACGGGTACATTTTGACTTTGTGCAGAGAACTCGGCAAATAATTCGGTATTGATTTCAGCACGTACCACAGGACCTTTACGGTCAATGCGGCGTTTTTCCTCACGTTGGATATGTGCATAGTAACGTTGGCGCAGATCATTCTGTTCCTGCACATGCTGTTCATCTGACATGAGTGGATGGGTATCTTCTACCAGATCAATACAGTCGACCGGGCAGGGTGGAATACACAGTTCGCAGCCAGTACACAAATCTGTCAGTACCGTATGCATCAGTTTGCCTGAGCCAATAATGGCATCGACCGGGCAGGCACTAATGCATTTGGTACAGCCAATGCATTCATCTTCACGAATCACTGCCTTCATGCGCTGAGGACGCCCATCAGCCTGAATGGGCCAGACACTTGGCTCAGCACTAAGTTTAGGACGATTTAACAATTGGGCAAGGGCATCTGCCACCGGCTGTCCGCCGGGTACACATTTGTTGGCTTCTTCTCCCTCGGCAATGGACTGGGCGTAGGGTAAGCAGCCATCACGATGACCACACAAACCACATTGGGTCTGTGGCAATAACGCATCAATGGATTGGATGAGGGAAATCTGGGAATTCATGATATTTCAAAGCCGCTCACAGTGAGCATTTCAGGAGGTGAAACAAAATATGTCAGAATTACAAATTTTAGCATATTTTGATCAGCTTGTTTGTGCACAATTAAGGTAACCAATATGCATTATTATCATGCATAAATAAGAATTTAGACTTTGATTCCCCTCATATTTTGCTATCCAAAAATTTAATTCATAATAAATATAAATAACTGTTATAAAATTAATTTTCATATTTTTTCAAAAAAACTATTGTGGATTGGTTACAAAAGATATTTAATATTTTGCGCCAAAATTTAACATTGATTGTAAATTTGACCAATTTTGATCCATTTTCTGCTGAGGATTAAGCGTTGAAATACAACACACTTAATGAGTTCCTAGATTACGTTAAAACACGTGATGCACATCAACCAGAATTTCTTCAAGCTGTAGAAGAAGTGATGACAAGCTTGTGGCCGTTCATTCAAAAGAACCCACAATATGCAGCTCACGGTTTACTAGAACGTCTAGTTGAACCAGAGCGTGCGATCCAGTTCCGCGTTTCTTGGGTAGATGACCAAGGTCAAACTCAAGTAAACCGTGCGTTCCGCGTACAGTACAACTCAGCGATTGGTCCATTTAAAGGTGGTATGCGTTTCCACCCATCTGTGAACCTTTCAATTCTGAAATTCCTGGGCTTTGAACAAACGTTTAAAAATGCTTTGACTACTTTGCCTATGGGCGGTGGTAAAGGTGGTTCTGACTTTGATCCTAAAGGCAAGTCAGAAGGCGAAATCATGCGTTTCTGCCAAGCGTTAATTATCGAGCTTTACCGTCACCTTGGTTCTAATACTGATATCCCTGCGGGTGACATTGGTGTAGGCGGCCGTGAAGTAGGTTATATGGCGGGTATGATGAAGAAGCTCAGCAATGACACTTCATGCGTATTCACTGGTAAAGGCTTGTCTTTCGGTGGTTCATTGGCTCGTCCTGAAGCAACTGGTTACGGTACTGTGTATTTCGCTGAGGAAATGCTGAAAACTCGTGGCGATAGCTTCAAAGATAAAGTCGTGACCATTTCTGGTTCAGGTAACGTTGCGCAGTACGCTGCTGAAAAAGCAATGTTCTTAGGTGCTAAGGTCGTTTCTCTATCTGACTCTGCGGGAACTGTTTATGTTAAAGACGGTTTCACTGATGAACTTCTTGCTGAAGTGATGGAACTGAAAAACGTTAAGCGTGGTCGTATCTCTGAGTTCGCGTCTAAACACGGTTTCGAATACCTTGAAGGTCAACGTCCTTGGGGTATTAAGTGTGATATCGCGCTTCCATGTGCAACTCAAAACGAACTAGATGCTGATGATGCTGCTAAACTTCTTGCAAACGGTGCAATCTGTGTTGCTGAAGGTGCAAACATGCCATCTACTCTAGGTGCTGTAGAGAAATTCGTTGAAGCGAAAATCCTTTACGCTCCAGGTAAAGCATCGAATGCAGGTGGTGTGGCAACTTCTGGTCTTGAAATGTCTCAAAATGCATTGCGTCTTGGCTGGACTTTCGAAGAAGTTGATGAACGTCTTCATGCAATCATGAAAGAAATTCACCGTAACTGTGTGAAATTCGGTACTAAAGAAGACGGTACTGTGAACTATGTTGACGGTGCAAACATTGCGGGCTTCGTAAAAGTTGCTGATGCAATGCTTGCTCAAGGCGTATTCTAAGTCTGACTTAGTTTAAGCTTTAAAGAAACCGAGGCCATCGCCTCGGTTTTTTGTCTCTGTTATAAAAATATTTTATAGCGAGCCTTTTACTGCTTCACGCTCGACGGCCATATCAAATATATAGGCATATTTAGACTGATCTGCTGCCGGATTCTTGATTTCAAAGCGTTTTACGCGAATTACCTGACGCTCATTTGGCGTATGCTGGAAACCTTCGATTTGGTCGTAGAACAGGTTCCAATCTTTGTCGACCTGAGTTTTTAAGCCCTGCTCATTGTATTTGACTTCGCGCACCTGAAGGCAGGTTTGCTGTGCTACACCGGTACAAGCTTTGGTTTCAGGGGAAATTTCCAGGAAAATGATATCAGCCTGACCATTATAACGGGCTTCTGGCGTCATCTTCCCTGTGAAGACGTAAGCCTTTCCGTTTACGGTCAGAGTCAAAACCGGATTTTGAGCATCACTGGTATTTAAGCTAAATGGAATACGGGCATCATTAAAAATTTCACCTGCCAGCTTTTCCTGTTGCATGGCATTGGTATCACACGCTTTCATGGTTGAGATTAGGGTGCCAGTTTCCAGCTGACCCTCAGAGATTTTCCAGCTACCACCCAAGCTATTGCAGCTGGTAGTGACACTAAAACGATTCTCATCATGGAAGCTCAGTACCATATGTTCTTTTGCACCGGTATCAATATGCCATTCATAAGCACTCAAAGTATTGGCGGCATTTTGTTGCTGTAATACGGACACGGCAAGATCTCCTACTTTTTGGACATCATTGGACTGACAAGCTGCAAGGGTTAAAGGGAATAATGCAATAATTAAGTATTTTAATTTCATTGATTGAATAGTCATGAAGCAAATAAATCAGACTTAAGCTTAAACGATTCATTTTTAAAAAATATGGATACATTCTAAAGCTTTAGGTAGCAAAATGTATCCATGAAAATTGCATGATGAGTAAAATAAGACAGGAAGATTTTCTTAGGCCTAAGAAAAAAGGCTCAGATAGAGCCTTTAAATCCTAATCAAAACGATAGATATCCATACCCAGTGAACCCATGCTAAAGCTGCTATGCACCAGACTGAAACGGGTACCAGTTCCCATTGCAAAGAAAATCGGTGCAAAGTGTTCGAGGGTCGGGTGATTACGTTCCAGGTAAGGAATACTTGGCCAATCCAATACTGCTTCATAGTCACTATGAGCGAGTTTGCTTACCACATAATTGCGGAAGGTCGAGGCCCATTCTGGAACAATATTGGATAGTCCAGTACGATCCAGCTCTCGCAGGTTATGCGTGATACTGCCTGAACCAATCAGTAGGACCTGCTGTTCACGCAAGGGTGCCAGCGTTTGACCAATTTTATAAATTTCATGTGCAGTCAGGTTGATGGGCAGGGAAATTTCTACCACCGGAATATCTGCATCCGGATACATATGTAGCAGTGGCATCCACACGCCATGATCACGCGGGCGTGAATTATTGGCATAGGCGCTAAAGCCAGCTTCAGACAGCAAGCCGAGAATCTGTTCAGCCAGTTCTGGTTGACCCGGCGCAGGATAACGTAGTTGATACAGTTGAGGCGGGAAGCCACGGAAATCATGCCAGGTTTCTGGACGAATACCGGTATTTACTTCCAGTGCATTACTTTCCCAGTGGGCAGACATTACAATGATTGCCTCTGGACGTGGCAAATTGACATTTAAACGCTCCAGTGCCGGACCTACCTGTTCAGGATTCAGGGCAAGCATTGGAGAGCCATGGGAGATAAACAGGCCGGGAAGCGTTTGTAAGTTCATAGTTCAAGCCACATCTGGAAGATGTCTTCAATAATGCATGAAAGCAAGCGAAGTAAGGAGGGGAGATTGTTCAACAATTCGTTGCGGAAATAGAACAATAGCCAATTCTCACCTTAACCCGCACGGTGATAAGGGTGATTATGATTAATGCTCATGGCACGGTACAACTGTTCAATCAGCATGACACGAACCAGAGGATGCGGCAAGGTCAGTTTGGATAGTGACCAGTGCCATACAGCTGCCTTACGTACCGCTTCAGAATGACCATCCGGCCCACCAATGGCTAAAGCCACATCATTACCGTCCAGCATCCAGCCTTTCATGGTTTCAGCCAGTTTTTCGGTACTGAATTCACGGCCGCCGACTTCCAGTGCGATCAGGGTTTCATTGGGCTTTAATGCATTCAGGATACTATCGCCTTCTATATTACGATATTTCAGGATGTCGGCTTCTGAATCATTCTTGCCACGTTTCGCCATCGGCAATTCAATGATTTGTGTTTGAACAAATGGCTGTATGCGCTTGAAATAATCTTCAAAACCAGTGAGTACCCAAGCTGGCATTTTTTGACCAATGGTCAGAATACGGATTTTCATACAGACATCGTGTAGTTCAGAAGTGCTCATTATAACGATGAAACAACATGAAGTTGAGTATAGAAACAAATTGAAATTGAATTAGAAAAAGCACTGCTGCATAAATATCCAGAGTTCAAGTTTCTGCTTGATCATGTCATGGAAATAATAACAAATGCGGATTGTAGCCATTTTAAGAAAAAGTTATCTGGGTTTGCTGATCAGTCTGTCTTTAATCTTCCCGAGTTGGGCCTGGGCCAATCCAGCCAGAAACGCTCAAGTCAAAAATCTCGAGCTCTACTTTAGCCAGATCCTGAATGTGGATAAATTTAGAAATCACAAGAATACGGCTGAACTGAACCGGGTATCCGGTTGGTTGAAAGAGCAGATGCGACGCTTTGGTATCCCGTGCCAATTTCAAAGCTATATTGTGAATAGTCAGGGCTATCGCAATCTGGTTTGCCAGCTCAATGTAAAAGCCAAAGATAAAATCGTCATTGGTGCTCACTATGATGTTTTTGCCAATCATCTCGGTGCGAATAATAATGCTTCTGGCGTCGTAGGAGTAGTGGAAGCTGCACGATTGTTGGCCCTGCAAAAAAATAAACTGAAAAATAATATCGAGTTTGTTTTCTATGGTCTGGAAGAACCGCCGTATCTCAACACAGAGCATATGGGCAGTGCGATCCATGCCAAGTCATTGAGAAAGCAAAAGCAGAAAATACGTGGCGTCTTTGTACTGGACTCTATTGGTTACTATGATGAAAATCTGGTACAGAGCTATCCGGCAACTCTAAAATGGTTTTATCCTCGGCATGCCAATTATATTGCCAGTATTGGACATCTAAGTTCAGTAGGACTTACAGGAAGATTTTGCGAAGCTATGCAGACACGTCAGCGTTTAGAGTGTGAACGTTTTATTATTCCTACTTTTATGCAGGGACTGGATTATTCGGGCTATCTCAGTTATGCCAAGCAGAATTTTCCAACTGTACTGATCAGTGACACGGCTCATTACCGTTATCCTTATTACAACACTGAGCAGGACACTCTAAATAAACTGGATCTGAAAAAAATGACTTATGTGGTAGACGGATTGATGCAAACCGTTCTAAGTCCATAAAATTTAGGTGGAGATAATAAAAAAACCCTGCCGGAGCAGGGTCTTTTATGAGCAGATCACTTAGTGACGTGCGGCTTTAGCTTCATCAGTCGCTTTTACAATTGGGGTTTTTACCAATGCTTTCGGCATAGAGGTAAGTGCCAATGGTAAAATCTCATCGATTGATTTCACGGCTTTGATTTCCAGACCTTCTTTCACATTTTCAGGAATTTCAGCCAGGTCACGTACATTGTCTTGCGGAATGAATACCAGTTTGATCCCACCACGGTGAGCAGCAAGCAGTTTTTCCTTCAGACCACCGATACGCATCGCACGACCACGTAAGCTGGTTTCACCGGTCATCGCGATATCAGGACGAATCGTAATACCTGTGAATGCAGACACGAGAGCAGTGGTTAGTGCCAGACCAGCAGATGGACCATCTTTCGGTGTCGCACCTTCAGGTAAATGTACGTGTACATCAGTTTCTTCAAAACGAGAAGCTTCGATACCCAGTTCAGCTGCACGCGTACGTACTACGGTCATCGCGGCGGTAATCGATTCTTTCATCACATCACCGAGAGAACCGGTAGTAATGAATTTACCTTTACCCGGAACCGCTGCTACTTCAATTGTCAGTAACTCACCACCAACTGAAGTCCAAGCCAGACCATTTACGCGACCCACTTCGGGTTCTTCTTCAGCCATGCCGAAATCGAATTTGTGAGGACCCAGGTACTCTGGCAAGTTGTTCGAATTCACTTCAAGCTGAAGATTTTTCGCTTTCTTGCTCACCGCTTCTTTAACTACCTTACGGGCAATTTTAGAAACTTCACGTTCCAGGCTACGCACACCAGCTTCGCGGGTATAACGCTGTACGATGTCGCGAATTGCCTCTTCATGAATGGTCAATTCTTTGCTGCGTAAACCATTGTTCTTGATTGCTTTCGGAACAAGATAGCGTTCAGCAATATTGACTTTTTCATCTTCAGTATAACCCGGAAGACGAATCACTTCCATACGGTCAAGCAAAGCTTCCGGAATATTCATGCTGTTCGCAGTACAGATGAACATCACTTCAGACAGATCAAGATCAAGATCCAGGTAATGATCGTTGAACTTACTGTTTTGTGATGGATCTAGTACTTCAAGCAGTGCAGAAGCAGGGTCACCACGGTAGTCCTGAGCCATCTTGTCGATTTCGTCGAGCAAGAACAGTGGGTTTTTTACGCCAACTTTGGTTAAAGACTGCACAATTTTACCTGGCATCGCACCGATATAAGTACGACGGTGACCACGGATCTCAGCTTCATCACGTACACCACCTAGGGCCATACGCACGAATTCACGACCAGTTGCTTTGGCAACAGATTCACCCAGAGAGGTTTTACCTACACCCGGAGGACCTACTAGACATAGAATCGGGCCACGCAGTTTTTTCACACGTGACTGAACTGCCAAATATTCCACAATACGATCTTTGACATCATCCAGACCATAATGATCAGCATCCAGAATTTCCTGAGCCTTGTTCAGGTTAATACTGACTTTGCTCGCTTTGTTCCAAGGTGTATCCAGAATCACCTCAAGATAGTTGCGAACAACCGCAGCTTCACTTGATGCAGGTTGCATGGCTTTCAGCTTGCGGAACTCAGCTTCCGCTTTTTTACGTACGTGCTCAGGCAGGTCTGCTTCAGCCAGACGTTTTTCAATCTCAGCGACATCATCTTCTGCACCGCCATTCAGGTCAGAAAGTTCGCGTTGAATCACCTTCATTTTTTCATTCAGGAAATATTCACGCTGATTCTTTTCCATTTGGCGTTTAACTGAATCATGCAGGGTTTGCTCAATCTGCTGTTCTTCAGACTGTTGCAATAAATAAGTCATGAGTTCAGTCAGATGTGCTTCAAACTCATCGTGCTCAAGGAATTTTTGCTTGATTTCGATGTTCAGCGGCACACGAGTTGCCACGAAGAACAATAACTGAAGCAAGTCTTCAATTTTATTTGCAGCTGCAATCAGTTCACGTGCATTACGTAACTTCGCTTCTGCATACTGGGCAAATAACGCACGCAGTTCATCTACACGGGTATCCTGAGTGTCATTGTCCATCTTGACAGTGATCGGACTAAGCTCATGTTCAGCAGTCAGATAATCAGTGTCATCAATGATTTTAGTTAATTTGGCACGATAAAGGCCTTCGATGAGTACCTTGATACAGTTTTCATCATTTTCATGATTCACAACCTGCACAATCTTCGCGACAGTACCATATTGATATAAGTTGTCGTGATCAATTTCTTCTGTAAGCGAATCTTTTTGCGCAACCACAAATACCAGATTGTCACTGTTACGAGCCACATCAACTGCATTGATCGATTTTTCACGACCGACAAATAGCGCGATTTGCATGTGTGGATATACCACTACATCACGTAACGCTAAAAGTGGTAATACACTTGGAACCTGAGGCTCAAAGCTTTCTTCATTCATAATAATTTCAGACATGGGCACTCCTAATGAGTGACAACGATGTTGCCATGTATTTTATAGTGATGGGTATTTTTAAAATTACAAGGGTCGTTCAGATGAAATTGTATAATTATTGACTAATTATTTGATTTAAAAGTAACTTAGTCAATGAATTGATTTACAAACGCTTAAAATGTAATAAGCGTGTAGGAGTTAAAAGTGCATCTACAGGCTGATCCCATTTTTCCCGGGGTAATGATGTTTCTACAAGCTGTAAATCATGTGCCAAACCAAGACGATAGGGTTTCTTATACGCTGTCGCCAAGGTACGGTCATAATACCCACCACCCATTCCGATCCGGGTGCCTCGATAGTCACAGATCAGTAACGGCATAATTAATAAATCAAGTTTTGATACATGCAAACCACGACTTTGCATAGGTTCACGCATGCCTAAACGATGATGGAAAAAACGCTTGTTTCGGTATAGGTGTTTGTTAATCCGTACCCATTCTAATCGCTGATTCATGTTACAGATCACTGGCAAATAGACTTTTTTACCGATAGAGAAACAATATTCAATAATTTGCTGAGTACGAATTTCACCAAAAGCATCTAAGTAAAGACCAACATGCTGTGAGTGAATAAATTGAGGATTTGATCTAAGCAGATTTAGCACCTGCTGGGCGGATTTTTTTTGTTCAAATCGGGAAATACGACGACGGGCTTGGCGGATTTTTTTTCGAAGTTCCTGAACGGTCGTATACATAAATTATCTGAACTTTAGATGGTGCTGAGCATAAGTCTAAGGCAGGAAGAGCAAAAAGTAAAAAAGAAGACCTAAAGAAGATAAATTTTGAGTAACAGCAGGTGATGACTAAGAATTTTCACAGCCATTCGGATATTGAAAAATATTTTATTAATATACATAGAATTAATTTATTTATCGGAAACTTCCCCAACAATCCAAATACCTTTGTATATTGGAACAGCTTAAAGTTTTGTCCTGGTTGAAGAGCTAAAACTCAACTTAAGAATAATATAAAAAAATTCAGGATTGAATGATATGAATAACAAAATCAAGCCATTAACACGGTTTACGCAACTATTTTTTGGTCTCGGTAGCATGCTGGCAGGATTAAGCTATGCTGCATTGCCTAACTTGCCCGCACCACCGAATACACAACAGGTTTTTTTGTCGGTAATAACTGGGATGGTACAGTCACGGTGATCCGTCCGTCAGGTGATTTTGGTAAAGTCGGAGTGATTAATATGATTCCGGATCGCAAAGAGCGCTTACTTGAGATCCATCTTAATCCAATCAAATTGATTGCTTATACCTATATCCAGGCGACGGCAGGGGAAGGTAATGATCAGCTGGTAGATGATATGTATTCCACACCAGACGGTCAGTCCGTTGTGGCTTCACGTCCAAGTTTCGCCGATGTGGTATCAATTAATATTAAAACTGGCAAAATTAACTGGCGTACACCAGTCGAAGGCTTCCGGGCAGACCATATGGCAGTTTCACCGGATGGACAGCACGTGGCTGTTTCTGCATCTTCGGGCAATGTGGTACATGTCCTGGATATTAATACGGGCAAAGAATTAGGACGCTTCGCCACAGGGGATAAACCCCATGAAAATATCTACTTTAATGGTGGAAATAAAATCCTGAATTCTGCAATCGGTAATGTCGAAACATCCATGGATGCCCAATGGCAGGACTTTACTAAGGGTAAACGTTTTATCACTATTGCCGATGCAAATACTTTTAAGGTTTTAAAGAAAATTGATTTCCGGCCAGCTTTAGATAAATTTGGGCGTAAAGATTTGTCCAATTCAGTTCGTCCAATGGTTTTGAGTAAGGATGAAAGCAAAATCTATGCACAGGTTTCTTTCTTTAATGGTCTGATTGAATATGACCTAAATCAGGACAAAATTACCCGTATCGGTCAGCTGCCAGGCAGCAGTACGATTCCAAGTGATCGTACCAAATGGGTCAATGATTCCCGCCACCACGGACTTTCAATTAGTGGCGATGGTGAAAAACTCTGTGTTGCAGGGACAATGGATAATTACGCCACTATTGTGAATCGTAAAACCTTAACAGCCGGTCCTTTAATTCCAGCCGGTAAACCATATTGGGCTACCCTAAGCCCAGATGGCAAAAACTGTGTCATTTCTGAAAGTGAAACAGATGTGGTGACAGTGATTGATTTTGCTACAGGCAATAAAGTGATGAGCGTGCCTGTAGGCAATCATCCGCAACGGGTTCGTATTGGTTATGCACCTAAAGACTGGTCTACCCCATAAAAATAAAAGTATTAAAACAGTAGAGAATCTCTCTGCTGTTTTAATATGAATTTTTAGGATAAACGCGAAATGCTGAATAACAATAAAAATATGATCATCGGTATTGCAATGATCTTCTTCAGTGGTTTAGCACTGATGCTTCTTTTAATGAAAGATGAAGACAGTATTGCAAAAGCAGAACACTCGAGTTTGGATGAACAGCCTGTCTTGATCCAGCAAGAATCACAGCTACCTGATCCAACTCCTATGCTTGAAAATGAGCAGAAAATTGCACAACAGAATCAGCAAATCATACAGAAGCGTGATGATCTCTATGTGCAATTGGCAGATATTTCGAATCATCTCAGCCAAGGCAGAAAACCAGACCTAAGAGAAGTAAGTAGAATTCTAGAAATACAGCGACAGCTAGTAAAGGTAAAAGTGATTTCTGTACAAGAGGCAACCGCGACCATTCAATTTTTACAAAAAGTGTTACCTGAAATGGAGGGTGAATTGGCTCGTGAAATCAAGCTAATTGAATAAAAGATAGTGTTAAATAAGATTAGATTTTGAAAATTAAAATGTTTTTATAATGCTGCCAAGAATTGAATTGCTCATATTCTTAAAAAATAAAACACTCCGAAGATGCCGCTGCATGTGTCGTTACCCTGAACCCGATGAGTTCAAGGTGGACGCGACGTATACTTGCTGGGTTTCCCACTCGAAGGTGGGCATACACTCTAAATATACAGAACGCAATCCATAAGTTTAAGTATCGGCAGGGGAATAGACCCGCTGGCGAACATCCCAGAGTTAGACTTAGTATAAACGATAAAGTTTATGTGGCAACTCTATGCTGTGTTGGAACTGTAAACTTGACCATTGATCGAATGAAGTTTAAACAAAAAGTCTGCTTATTCAGTCAGTTCTTCAACTTCTTCTAAAATAGTTTGTAACAAACGTTCGCAGTGGGCATATTGTTGCAGTGATTTATTCATGCTCAATACTTCCTGCATCAGTTCTAGCGCTACCATAATCACCAGCTTGCTTGGTTCCATACGAGGTGCTTTACGGCGAAATTCATCGTATTTGTCATTCAATAGTTGCGCTGCACGTTCAAGTTCTTCGCGTTGATCTGCTGTGGAGGCCAGACGGAAACTGTGGCCAATTACTCTTAAATCAATAGCAATTTGTTCGCTCATGTTGACGCTTCCTCAGTCGTTTCAGTCGGATGGGCCAATTGCTGAATTTCCTGTGCATGATGATCTTGAGCTGTGCCCAGAATCGCCAGACGCTGGATAATCGCTTCAACCTTGGCTTTAGCATGCTCATTCTTCTGGGTCAGACGCTCAGTTTCCTGATGCAGGCGCTGAATTTCCTGACGCGCCTGTTGCTGTTCATTCAGCAGCTTTTCTTTCAAAGCACGCAGTTCATTACGCTCAGCCAGAATTTCCTGAAAACGGTTTTTCAGATCGGTGCAGCTTTTTTCCAGACGGCCATACCGGTCTGCAAGTGCAGTTGCATCATTATTAAGCTGTTGATATTGCGAGCGAGACTCAGCTAACTGTTCAGTTAAACTGTCATTTTCTTGTTGTTTTTGGCTAATAATGCTGTTTTTTTGAATAATTTCGGCTTGATGCTGACTCAGAGAGGAGTCCTGTTCTTCACGCAGGCTGGAGTTTTCGTTCTCCAGGTGTGCAAGGCGCGTTTTTAAAACGCCAATATGCACTTGTAGACGCTGTAATTCTTCTAACATATCGAGGTCGCACAGTATTGCAAACAAAGGTAATATATAAGCAGTATAGAGATTGGATAAACGAATGCAAGACGATATTTCAGGTTGGTCAGATTGGCACCGCAATTTTTCTTCAATTGAGGAAATTTCCAGCCCAAGCGAACTTCATGGTTTGCTTACCGGTATTGTTTGTGTGACCCAAGCGCCGAGTAGCGAAGAATGGTTACAGATTCTGGAAACTTTAGATGTCCCTGAGCTGGATGCGGAAGCATTGGAATTACTAACAGGTGAAGCAGAAGACGTATTCCACTCACTTTCTGAAGATGAGCTGGATTATCTTCCATTACTTCCAGATGACGAGCATAGCCTGGCAGAACGTGTGCAGGCATTGGCAGACTGGTGTGCCGGTGTAGTGCTTGGTTTTGGTCTGGCAACAGGCCATATTCGTGATGATGAAATGGAACTGATTGAACATTTACAAGATGTTGCAGCAGTTGAATTTGAAGATTCTGACGATGATGCTGAAGGTGAGGAAAGCTATCTGGAGTTGTACGAATTTGTACGTCTGATTCCAGTGAGTTTGTCTGTAGGTCGTAAAAAAGTTGAAGTGGAGGAAACGCCACTTTTGAAACGTTTTACAGCTAAAGTAAAAACTGAGTCTATGGATCCAGCTCAGGCACAATCTGTAGTTGAAATTTTCTCACCGCATCGCCCAAGCTGAACTATAGCTATTTAGCTTTAGAAAAACCGGAATAAGTCCAGTCATTCTCTGGCTTATTCCGGTATCAAATCATATTCAAGAACAGCATTGATATAAGAAGTAAGGACCAATGAAGAAACTGACACAAGCAGAATTTCAGGAACGTCGTGATATCCTCGCCGGGGAAATGGGACTACGCAGTATTGCCATTATCCCCACCAGCCCAGTGGCCCTGCGTAACCGTGATGCTGACTATAAATATCGTGCCGATAGCAGTTTCTTTTATTTGACGGGCTTTGCTGAACCAGAAGCTGTGGCTGTGATCGAAACCTTTGACAGCGAAGAAGAAGGTTATACCTACAGTCTATTCTGTCGTGAACGTGACCGCGAGATGGAAATCTGGAATGGTTATCGTGCCGGGGTGGATGGTGCTGTCGATGACTATGAGGCAGATGAAGCTTATGCGATTGATTTACTTGATGAAGAAATTCTGGAAAAATTGCAAAACAAGGACAAATTATTCTACCGGGTCGGCCATAGTGCAGAGTTTGATGCGCGTGTCGCGAAATGGATTGCACAAGCCAGTGGTGAAAGCCGTCGAGGAAAATCTGCACCTGCTCAAATCGTTCAGTTAGACCGTATTGTTGATGAAATGCGTCTGCATAAAGATGCCAATGAAATTGAACTGATGCAGATCGCATCAGATATTTCTGCGGAAGCACATACCAGAGCGATGCAGACTGTACGTCCGGGTATGATGGAATATGCACTGGAGGCAGAGCTGAACTATGTATTTGGCAAAAATGGCTGTGTACCTTCTTATAACAGTATTGTCGGTGGCGGTGAAAATGCCTGCATCCTGCACTATGTGGAAAATGACAAAGAACTGAAAGACGGTGATCTGGTGCTGATTGATGCAGCCTGTGAATATCAGTTCTATGCATCCGACATTACCCGTACTTTCCCGGTAAATGGTAAATTCAGTCCTGAACAAAAAGCACTTTATAACATCGTGCTTGATGCACAGATTGCTGCGATCAATGCAGTTCAGATCGGCAACTCCTATAAAGAACCACACAATGTGGCAGTGCGAATTCTGGTTCAAGGTTTGCTGGACTTGGGGATTATGCAGGGCAAGATTGAGGAAATTATCGAAACCGAAAGTTTCCGCCAGTTCTATATGCATGGTACTGGACACTGGTTGGGCATGGACGTACATGATGTCGGTGCTTATAAGACAAATGGTGAATGGCGTTCTTATGAAGAAGGTATGGTCGTGACTGTAGAACCGGGCTTGTATATTGCACCTGATGATGAAACGGTTGATCCAAAATGGCGTGGCATTGGAATTCGTATTGAGGACGATGTAGTTGTGACTCAAAATGGCCCATTGGTATTAACTGCCAAAGTGGTCAAAACTGTAGAAGAAATTGAAGCCTTAATGGCAAAAGCTTATGCTGCTTAAAAATACGATAGCTTGAAAAAAGCTGGTCATTTGACCAGCTTTTTTATTTTTTACAATAATATGAATCTAATCAAATAAATAAGGAATTAATCTTTCACTGAATGATTTTATTAGAAATAATCTGGATATTTTTTGATTCAATTCTTATATAATTCTTTTTTTAATCTCCCTAAGCAGTATTTACAAATACTCATCATTCTGAGTGTTCTCCATGCACAGTATAAAATTTCATAATTTTGAAGAAGCGAGCAAGCAAGTACTTCAATATCTTCATCAGCATTTGGGTTTTGGCTTATGGATGATCACTCGTGTAGAAAATGATGATTGGATTATTCTCCAGGCGGAAAATCAAAAATATGATATTAAGCCAGGCGAAGTATTCGGTTGGGCGGATTCATTTTGCTATCACATGGTACAGGGAAAAACTCCTAAAATAGCGCCATGTTCCAACGAAATCGAACTATATTCAAAAGCACCGATAAATAACAAACTGTCGATCAAATCTTATATTGGTGAGCCACTATTTAATGAAGATGGATCAATTTTTGGAACAATTTGCGCTATCGATGATAAGCCTCATTCTGAAGATATTTTAAAAGATGCGGCACTCATTTCGCTTTTAGGCAGTTTATTGAGCTCAATTTTACAAAGTGAATTGCGGGAAAATAAACAGAGACGTTTACGTGAACGTTATGAGGTAGAAGCGCTCACCGATAGTTTAACCGGACTGTATAATCGCCGCGCCTGGGATCAGCTGTTAGAAGCTGAGGAAGGACGCTGTCAACGTTATGGCTTACCAGCTGCAATATTTAGCATCGACCTGAATGATTTAAAGCAGGTGAATGACCAGTTTGGACACGAAGCAGGAGACCAGTTAATTCAGCGTACTTCAGATGTACTGGTAGAACATATGCGTGTTAATGATGTGATTGCACGTATGGGTGGGGATGAATTTACGATTTTATGTCCTGAGACCAAAGCTGAAGACGCAGCGATTTTATATCGCCGTTTAAGTGAATTATTTGCAGCTGCCAATATTCATGTGGCAATTGGCTATGCAGTCCGTCAGCTGACTAAAGATCTGCATGAGGTCTTAATAGAGGCAGATAAGAATATGTATGAACATAAGAAAAAAGCGAAACTGGAAGCAGATGATTTTATAAGCTAAAACTCGTTGAAACGAAACCATCCAGGCTTGATGATCTGCAAGAAACTTCCCTAATGTATATTTGTTGAGAGACAGTATCAAAGTATCCCTTTGCTCAGATAAAAAGCACAATAATTGCCTTTCATCTATTTTTATCAATTACTGGATTTAGATATTCAATATCTGATTACTGCATAGGAAAATATTTTGAGCGGAAAATTAAAATCTAAACTAATGAAATTTATTACTCATACTTTTAAACAAGCAATTTTTCCATTCGTGATAGAATATTAAATCAGAATGTAGAAGAAATAATTCATAGTCTTTAGTTGTTTTTAAATCAAATAAAAAATATTAAAATCAATAAATTAAATATCATTAATAAAATATTCAAAGCTTAATTCTGATTTGGTTTACGTAAAATATGAACAATTCAAAGAAAACCAACCCAATTAAAATTTAATGCTTATAACATGACATTTATTCAACATAGATCAACACAGAATAGGGACTTTTAGCATCAAGACTACATATTCGTTTTGCTATGGCTTGCATAATTTTGGATGAGAATTAGTCAAACATTAGCTTGGAGAAAAATCATGAGAAGACTTGGAACTTTAGACTGGATCGCTTATGCATTAGCCATTATTGGTGGCCTGAATTGGGGCTTAGTTGGTGCATTCGACTTTAACTTGGTCGCAGCAATCTTTGGTGAGCAGAGCGCTCTTTCTCGAATTATTTATGTCTTGGTTGGTCTATCAGCGATTTACCTGATCTATACCGCAACTAAGTTAGGCCGTCATGATGTCCATCATGAAGCTCATACACGAACAATGCATTAATAATTCAGTATATAAACTCAATTATTATTAGGTTAAAGAAAATAAGTAGTTAGAGTGAGTTGACTGCTAAATAAAAACGGAGCTTATGTTCCGTTTTTATTTTAAAAATAATAACCAGATATATATTTATTTATGATAATCAATTATTTAATTTTATAATATTTATATTGTGGATTTTTGTCTTTATATAGAAATTTTCAATTTTTGTTTTAAGATATTAAATTAAAAATATTTTAGTCAATAATTTTTTACCTAATTTAATATCTGTTTTATATATAGCTCATAAAACTAATGAAATATTAGATCTCTTTCATA